>NZ_SMME01000579.1 GCF_009711465.1 Parendozoicomonas verongulae
CAGCAAATCCCGAGGGTTTGATTTCCGCCAGTCATACCAACGTTTTGCACCATGTTTGGTAAAAAGTCTCTCGTAAACTTTTTCGTCTATTTTAGAGGTGCCCCTCCCAAGCCTGCTGACTGGTATGACTGCAACTGCTCCCAAGTCACGTAAACACCTCTGCGCTGACAGCCTGATCCGGTTGATTCATGAGACATTGTCTCAAGTCCCTGACCACCGACCGAATCGCGTTAAGGGCAAAATCACCCTGACCGACGCCTTTATGTCCGCTTTTGCCATGATGCACCTGAAGTACGCCACCCTTCTGGACTTTGACCGGGAAGCCAGAACCGAAGAGCTTCAGTACAACCTGTCGCATCTCTACCGCGTGCAGGGGCGCATTCCCTGTGACACGCACATGCGTGAAATTCTTGATCCGGTCGACCCGATAGAACTGAGGAAACCTTACAAAAAGTTGTTTGCCCAAGTGCAGCGTGGTGGCCAGCTCGATGCCTTTAAGCACCCTGTTGGAGAGTTCAAAAACCTCCATCTGCTGGCTGTCGACGGCACAGGGCTTTACTACTCAGGGAAATGCCGTTGCCAGGAGTGTTGCGTGAAAAACGAAGGCAAGCCCAGTGAAGCCTATTATCATCAAATGCTGGCAGCCTGCCTTGTTCACCCTGACAGGAAAGTTGTATTACCTTTGGCACCAGAGCCTATTGTCCATCAGGATGGTTCCACCAAAAACGACTGTGAGAAAAACGCCCTAAAGCGGCTGCTGGCGCATACCAAACGGGAACATCCTCACCTTGAGTTAGCCATTGTTCTCGACGGGCTCTACGCTGACGCTCCCACTATTGAATTGATCAAAAGCTATGGCTGGCACTTCATCATTGTCGCCAAAGATGGCAATCATGGCTCATTGGTCGAAGCCATGGACACGCTTGACGAGAACGGCCAGGTCAAGCGACTGGAAAGCTGCGAAGATAATGGCACCCGCCACTGGTACCGCTACGCCGAGAGCGTACCGCTGAACAAAAGCGATCCAGGACAAGTCAATGTTCTGGATTATGTGGAAACCGATAAAAAGGGCCAGCGCCACACATGGTGCTGGGTGACAGACCTCCCTCTGAACGAAGAGACTGTTTATCTGATTATGAAAGGAGGGCGCTCGAGGTGGCGCATTGAAAACGAAACCTTCAACACCCTGAAGAACCACGGCTACAACCTTGAACATAACTACGGTCACGGTAAGCAGCACCTGGCGACGAATATGGCTTACCTGACGATTTTGGCGTTCCTTGTGGACCAGATCCAGCAACTGGCCTGCCCCCAGTTTCAAAAGGCCTTGTCAGGCAAACCTCGCGGAGCTCGGGTTTACCTATGGAAAATGATTATCCAGCACTTCCAGTCATGGTTGATCGAAAGTTGGGATGAGTTGTTCACGGCAATGATACAGGGACAGGTTGCACGAAGAATCCAGATAGATACGTCATAGCCTATGAAGTAGCCGGGTCTTCAGGGTGGCAACTTGTCTGATTATCATGCTGGGCATGAGGAGGTTTGTTGGCCTGATGAAAAGCACAGACGCGCAATCTCATCTAAACGACTTGAGGCGTATGTTGTTCGGGATTAGCTG
>NZ_SMME01000466.1:0-474 GCF_009711465.1 Parendozoicomonas verongulae
ATAGGGGGCACGGACAACCTGAAAACAGCCTTGGACATCTTTGTCTGGCTGCGTACCCGGGCGGCTGGGGGGCAGCCGGACACCCCTTGTCATGACAAGGAGATCGAACTGGCTCTGGGCAGGCATCTCCAGATTATGGGAGGCACGGACAATCTGAGAGCGGCTCTGGACATCTTTACTCAGCTGCGCACCCGGGCGGCGGCGGGGCAGGCGAACACCCCCTGTGATGACAAAGGATGAACGAACACCCCCTGTGATGATAAGGATATCGAGCTAACACTGGGCAGATATCTTCAGACCATTGGAGGCAAGGGCAGTCTGGAAGTTGCTCTGGAGATCTTTACCCGACTGCGCACCCGAGCGGCCGGGGGACGGGTGAACACCCCCTGTAATGATAAGGATATCGAGTTAACCTTGGGCCGGCATCTTCAGCTTATGGGGGGAATGGATAACCTGAAAACGGCCCTGGACATC
>NZ_SMME01000466.1:487-585 GCF_009711465.1 Parendozoicomonas verongulae
TCTTGAGGTTATGGGGGGAGCGGACAGCCTGAAAGCCGCCCTGGACATTTATACCCGGCTGCGCACTTGGGCGGCAGGTGGGGTGGCGAACACCCCCT
>NZ_SMME01000466.1:595-811 GCF_009711465.1 Parendozoicomonas verongulae
AGCCAGAGGACAGGCGAACACCCCCTGTGAGGACAAAGAAGTCGAATTAGCTCTGGGCAGGCATCTCCAGGTTATGGGGGGTACGGCCGACCTGAGAACGGCCCGGGACATCTTTATCCAGCTGCGCACCTGGGCGGCCGGAGGGCAGGTGAATATTCCCTGTGGGAACAAAACTATCGAACTGGGTCTTGCATCTGTTTTTGTTGATATGGGCGA
>NZ_SMME01000466.1:821-958 GCF_009711465.1 Parendozoicomonas verongulae
TCCGGTTGCGTACCCGGGCGGCTGGGGGAGTAGCGAACAGCCCCTGTGATGACAAAGATATCGAGTTAACCCTGGCCAGGCATCTCCAGATCATGGGGGGGGCGGAGAATCTGCAAACGGCCCTGGACATCTTTGTC
>NZ_SMME01000610.1:0-91 GCF_009711465.1 Parendozoicomonas verongulae
GGTCTGTCCCCTGTGTGGGTACGTTTGTGTCTGATGAGTGTACTGGATTGGTTAAAACGACTGCTGCATCCGTCCTGATCACAGACAAAGG
>NZ_SMME01000610.1:101-252 GCF_009711465.1 Parendozoicomonas verongulae
AAGATTGCCGGTTGTGGTGAAAGAGCGATTGCACCCATCCTGGTCACAGACAAAGTGCCTGTCCCCTGAGTGGATGCGCTTGTGTCTGATGAGATCACTGGATGTGTTGAAAGAGCGATTACACCCATCCTGGTCACAGACAAAGGGCTTG
>NZ_SMME01000610.1:262-719 GCF_009711465.1 Parendozoicomonas verongulae
AGTGAGATGAGAGGACTGGGTAAAACGCTTGTTGCATCCGTTCTGGTCACAGGCAAAGGGTCTGTCCCCTGTGTGGATGCGTTTATGGGCAGGTGAGATTATTGGATTGGGCAAAACGCTTCTGCATCCGTCAAAGTCACAGACAAAGGGCCCGCATCCGTCCTGGTCACAGACAAAGGGCCTTTCTCCTGTATGGGTGCGTTTGTGGGCGATGAGATCAGCGGTTTGAGCAAAACGCTTGTTGCACCCCTTCTGGGAACAGACAAAGGGCCTGACCCCTGTGTGAACTTTTAGCGTGTTTATACCATAAAAATCCGCAGGCCCGTCATCGTCAGTTCGAACCTGAAGCTCACTGTAGTTCTCACGTAGCCAGGTATTTAAATGCACAAACCGGGACGGAAACAGGACTCCTGAAGGAAGAGGGGCACAGTGAATGTGAGGGGGAGTTTCCTCACCT
>NZ_SMME01000610.1:729-956 GCF_009711465.1 Parendozoicomonas verongulae
TAAGACAGGTTTCCCGACGGAAGGGGAGCACAGTGGATGTGCGGGGGAGCTTCCTCATCCCGGGACACATGGCACATGTTTGCCTTATCCCGGATCCATGTTGTGGCACCTGGTTCAACAGCCAGATGTTTGCAGGCTTTGAGGTGGTGAGAGTTAATCTGGTTTTTTGCTGTTTCCCCCGGCAATGTACGAAGTGGTGTTCGGTTGTCCTGTCAATGACGCAGGAT
>NZ_SMME01000610.1:966-1666 GCF_009711465.1 Parendozoicomonas verongulae
ATGCGCACTCCCCTGCACTGGTGCAAATAACACTTTGAAAGACACCATCCTGCAATAAATAAGAGAACTCTGAAAGTAGAGTGTCATTCTGCTTCAAGCCCGATAACTCCGGGAATAGAGTGTCCAGAAGGGAAGATGAAGAAGTACATAATATGTCAGGAGCTTCATTGTTACTGGAGATGCGGCAAAGGGTAGATGGATTCCTGACCCATGTTGTGGCATCCGTTTCAACTGCCAGCTGTTGTTCAGCTGTTGATCCCGTGAGTGTTAATTGGGTTTTCTGTTGGTTCCCCCGGCAATGCACAGTGCACTGCCTGGCAGACCCGTTCACGGTGAAAGATGTGGTTTCATCGGGGTGTATGGCAATGTTGCCTGTCGATATCACATCTAATGGCGGTAACGGAATAGGGTGAAGAGGTTTACTCTTGTCTTCTGATGTATAGGTGGCCGATGCAGACAGGCCAACCACTATGCAGAGACTGATGACAACAAAGTTTAGCCTGGAGACCATTCCCATCCTTCCCATAAAAAGAACAAAGAAGATAGCAACGTAGCTGGTCCCCTCTTGTGATGTTGATGACCATATTTTCACACTATGCAGTCCGTGAATTATCAGGGTACGGTTGTGAAAGGGACAGATCGAGTCACTTATCTTGCCTCTTATGAAGGGTGCGCTTGTGTCTGGTGAGATGACAGGATT
>NZ_SMME01000610.1:1747-1898 GCF_009711465.1 Parendozoicomonas verongulae
CGCCGTCTTTAGTTTGTATAGTAATTTTGCCTGTAGAGATCACAGCAAGTGGTCGTGATTGAATAGAGCGGATTGGCCGACTCTTGACTTTTACTGCAAAGGCGCAAGATGAAAACAGGCAGATTGCTATGCAGAGACTGGTGACAACAAA
>NZ_SMME01000814.1 GCF_009711465.1 Parendozoicomonas verongulae
ATACATCCGGCTATGAAGTTAAAAGCTGGATTAAACAGGTTGGGAACCATTTCCGTTTAACAGTTTATCTGCAAAGCACCCTGGACCCAGCTGTTAATACAAAAGTTGAAAAAGAGTTTGATAAAAATAACTTTTTTGAGGTTATTGGCGATATTGTGCTGGAGCTAAAAACTGTCATATCCCCTACCCTGCCAGATTATGATGTTGAAGATCACCGTGTCACATCAGTGCAAAGCTATGACGACTGGCAAGTGATTTCCTCTGGTATCTCTCTGTTCTATCAAGGGCGAGGAGGTGAACAAATGCAGCCTGTTACAGAAAAACTCAAAATAATGAAACAAGAGGGGCGCGACAGCTATCTTGTTGATGGTTTGCTTTCCTACATCGCTTCATTGAATTATTTGCAAACTGGCAGCGAACAAGAAAAAGAAAATGCTCTGCAACTGGCAAAGGATGCTTTTAACAAGGATCCACGATGTGATATCGCCAATGTCACTCTGGGTCTGGCTCTGCTTTTAAACAACCGTGGGGACCAATCCTACCCTTACCTGTACTACGCTTCCAAGAGTACCCCCAGTCCACTTAGTTTTTACCTGTTGAGCATCGTTGATGGGCTTTCCCAAAACCCTCGTGGCTCGTCACATTACCATCAGTTATTTACCGAATTACAGAAAGAAAAAACCGGTGAAATCTATGATCTGATGGAGCGCCTGCAAAAAACAAACATTTTACAAACACAGGATTTTCATAAGATTTAGGCCTCTGTTTTACCCGCTGCAAAGAGTACAGCAGCCCTTGTCCTATAAGGCTTAGGGCTGCCTCCAGCACCTCACAGATTGCCCATTTTCTCTTTAGTTTTTGTTTGTTCGGCAAGCCAAATGTCTTGCGTCAAAAAGCAGCACTCTCGCTGGCGGCATAGTTCGGCCCATCAATTTACGCTACTCTCGCAAGGGCCTCGAACATGTCCAATATGCTGAAGAAAATTCATTTCCCTATTATTCCTCTACAGATCTTCCTGTTCATTTTCTGGTTTAAGAACGGTTTCATCGACAAGGTAATGGGAATCACCCTGGGTGTTGTAACTCCTGAGACCGCTTATCAGGGTGATACCTGGCAGGGCTGGGCTGGTTACATTATTGGTAACTGGGACAAGTCTCAAGTGGGTCATGCCGTACTGAGCCCATTCTTCCCAGCTCTGTTCCCTGTTGTGGTTCTGTTGCAGTGTGTGCCATTCATTCTGGCGGCCATGTCCATCATCGGTGGTGAATTCCTGCAGGGCAAAGATCGCGTTTGGTTGATGCGTGCCGCGGTTGCTTCCCTGTTCGTTAACGGCGCGATGCTGTTCAGTCAGACTCTGTCTGGTGCTTCCGACGGCCAATACCTGTGGCAACTTCTGGGTCTGGGCATGATTGCTATCATGTACATCGACAATCAGAACAAGAAGTGAGATTCAAAAAAAGAGAAGGGTGCGTCCCTTCTCTTTTTACGCCTTCAATTTACCCGCACACGCCCTCTGCAATTAACGACTCGATATCGCTGTTTCCATAACCCAGCTTTTCGAGAACGCTTTGATTATCTGCTCCCACCTTTCCTCCTCCCTGTCGATATTCCGCATCCGAGCCTGAAAACTTTATAGGGTTAGCAATCTGCTTAACACTTACGTTTTCATCCACAGTCACATCAACAATCAACTCACGCTTTTGCACCTGTTCATGGTTTACCGCTTCTTTTAATTCAAGAACTGGCTCAACACAAACATCAAGCTCTCCAAAAAGTGCTGTCCATTCTGCAAAAGTGCGGGAAGAGAAGACACTTTGAATATCACGTTTCAATTCAGCCTGAGCCTCTCCCGACATGTTCATGGCGCGAGCCGTCCACTCAGGATGCCCCAATGCCTGAAACAAACCCATGGCAAACTGTGGTTCCAAACTGCCCACAGAAAACCAGCGATCATCACTTGTTTGGTAATAGTCGTAAAAGATGCCGCCATTCAACATCTCTTCCCCGGCTTTGGGTGACGAGTCGGATGCAAGCCCGGCAGCACCAGACATAGCATTCAGAGCAAAAGCACAGTCTGTCATACTGATATCCACAAACTGTCCTTCCCCTGTCGTCTGACGTTGAATGACAGCAGCCATAATTCCCATCACCGCATGGTGGGAGCCACCGGCAATATCTGCCAACTGCGTGCCGGAGAGAACGGGGCCGGTATCTTTCCGCCCACTGTAGGAGGCCAGCCCGGCAAGGGAAAGGTAGTTAATGTCGTGGCCAGCACGATCTTTCAGAGGGCCGGTCTGGCCATAGCCGGTGATAGAGCAGTAAATCACTTTCGGGTTGATAACTTTCAAGTCATCGTAACCCAATCCAAAACGCTGCATCACACCGGGACGAAACTGTTCAATTACTACATCATACTCCTCCATCAGCTTGCGCACGATGTTCACCGCTTCCGGCTTTTTCAGGTTCAGTCCGAGGCTTTGCTTGTTACGGTTCAAAGTCGCGTGAATGGCGGAGATACCTTTGGTGACAAAAGGAGGCATATTGCGCGCCAGATCAACACGGCCAAACGCTTCAACCCTCAACACTTCCGCTCCCATATCAGCCAGCAACTGGGTGGCATAAGGCCCAGGCAGCAGGGTGGAAAAATCGAGAACTTTTAAACCAGCCAGTGGGCGCACCATGATTGTCTTCCTTCTTATTTGCTAACAGGAGTTTAAGCCGCCATAAACATGGGAGGAATTGCTCATTGTGTCAGAGAAGTTGGCCACAACCATTCACCAGATTATGAGGAAGCAATGGTTTGGGTACTTAAAAAACAGTTATTCAAAACTGAAAACCGGGGCAGACATCGTTTACCTCACAGGCCTGCAACTTTCATCGCAGGCCTCGGGTTGCAAGGTTTATAGCTGGGTTAGTCCTTGAAAGTTTCTCCCTTCGCGGCCATATCTACCAGCAGTGCCGGAGGTGCAAACCGCTCGCCATACTGGGCAGCCAGCTCGCTGGCACGGGTTACAAACTTCTGCACGCCGTATTGGTTAATGTACTGCAGTGCACCGCCACTCCAGGCCGCAAAACCGATACCGAAGATAGAACCGATATTCGCGTCCCGCACAGAGGTGAGCACCTTCTCGTCATAGCAACGAGCTGTTTCCACAGCCTGAATAAACAGCAGGCGCTCTTTAATATCTGTCAGAGGCATAGTGGCTTCGCCCCCGAACATCTCTTTCAAACCGGAAAACAGGCTTTTCTTACCCTTGGATGGGTAATCATAGAAGCCACCGCCTGCCGCACGGCCCGCACGCTCAGCAGAGAGCATACGGTCAATCACTGCTTCCGCAGGATGTGGTGTGTAGGGTATGCCTTCCGCTTCCAGATCTTTGATAGTCTGGTTACGGATCTTAGCAGTGAGCTCCAGACTCACCTCATCAGCCACACCCAGAGGACCAATGGGCATACCCGCCAGCAGTGCGGCGTTTTCGATAGCTGCTGCAGGTACGCCTTCACCTAACATGGCCACACCTTCATTGAGGAAGGTGCCAAATACGCGAGAGGTGAAAAAACCACGGCTGTCGTTCACAACAATAGGGGTTTTGGCAATTTGCAGTACAAAGTCGTAAGCAAAGGCCAGAGTTTCATCGGAGGTTCTCTCGCCGCAAATAATTTCTACCAACGGCATTTTGTCCACAGGGGAGAAGAAGTGCAGTCCTATAAAGTTATCAGGGCGTGCGCTGGCTTCTGCCAGACCGGTAATGGGCAGTGTTGAGGTATTGGAAGCAAACACCGCAGAGCTTTCCAGCCGGGTTTCAGCCTCCTGAGTCACTTTAGCTTTGAGATCACGATTCTCAAACACCGCTTCGATAATCAGATCACAACCTTTCAGATCATCCGCAGAGGCTGTAGGCAGAATACGGGATAGAATCGCTTCGCTCTTTTCCGGCGTTGTGCGACTTCGGGAAAGGCGCTTCTTGAGCAGCTCTTCGGAGTAAGCCTTGCCTTTCTCCGCCGCTTCCTGAGACACATCTTTCAGCACCACATCAATGCCTTTGCTGGCACAGGACCAGGCAATCCCCGCGCCCATCATACCTGCACCGAGGATACCTACCTTCTTCACAGGCCTTTGTTCAACATCCTTTGGGCGACGTGCTCCAGCCTTGATTTCATTCAACTGGAACCAGAAGGTGCCAATCATGTTCTTGCTCACCTGCCCGGTAACCAATTTGGTGAAGTAGCGGGATTCAATACGGGTGGCTGTTTCAAAATCCACCTGTGCACCTTCCACTGCCGCGCTCATAATGGCTTCAGGAGCGGGGAAACAGCCTTTAGTTTTATCCCGCAGCATGGCAGGTGCAATAGCCAGTTTCTGGGCCATGGCCGGGCTGCTGGGCTTACCCCCAGGGAGTTTGTAGCCTTTTACATCGAAAGGCTGAGTGGATTTAGGGTTAGCTTCAATAAAGGCAACAGCCTTGGCCAGCAGGTCATCTTCATCGGTCGCCAGCTCAGACATCAGTCCCATTTTCAGTGCCTTGGAGGGCGCCAGCTGCTTGCCTTCCATCAGTAGTGGGAATGCTGCTTCCAAACCCAGCAGGCGTACGGTGCGCACCACACCACCACCGCCGGGAAGCAGGCCGAGGGTGACTTCTGGCAGGCCAACCTTGATCTTATCGTTATCCAGACACACACGGTGGTGAGCGGACAGGCAGATTTCCCAGCCACCACCGAGTGCGGCACCATTGATAGCAGCAACCACCGGCTTCCCCATGGTTTCAATCTGACGCATATTGGCCTTCAGGCTTTCCACCATCTGGAAGAACTCTTCGCTCTGGGCGGGGGTGACGGTGTAAATACTGTTCAAGTCACCACCGGCGAAAAAGGTTTTCTTGGCAGAGCGGAAGATTACGCCCGCTACTGAGTCGGCTTCAGCCATCAGCCTTGCAGTGACTTCAGCAAAGCTGTTCTGAAAATCACGGTCCATCACGTTGGCGGAACCGTTGGGGTTGTCCATGATCAGGTGGACGATACCCTTGGCGTCTTTTTCGTAACGAATAGCATTAGACATTGTGGCTCCCTCCCTTATACGCGCTCAATGATGGTTGCGATACCCATGCCACCACCTACACAGAGGGTGACCAGACCATAACGCTGCTGACGGGCCTCCAGCTCATCCAGCACCGTACCAACAAGGATCGCCCCCGTAGCGCCGAGGGGGTGCCCCATGGCAATAGAGCCTCCGTTTACGTTGATCTTTTCCCAGGGAGCACCTGTTTCTTTCTGGAAGCGCATCACTACAGAGGCAAAGGCTTCGTTCACTTCAAACAGGTCGATGTCGTCGATGGAGAGGCCTGCGATGTCCAGTGCCTTCATGGTGGCGGGAGCGGGGCCGGCAAGCATGATGGTGGGATCGGTTCCCACAACTGCGGTGGATACAACTTTAGCACGGGGTTTAATACCCATTTTCTTACCAGCTTCTTCACTGCCCAGCAGCAGAACCGTTGCACCATTGTAGATACCGGACGAATTACCGGCATGGTGAACGTGCTCGATCTTTTCAACCTGTGGATACTTTTCCCGGGCTACGCTGTCGAAAGCCATTTCCCCCATCATCTGGAAGGATGGATTCAGGCCGGACAACCCTTCAACGGAACAATCCGCACGTACCAGCTCGTCTTTCTCGAGAATGGTGATGCCGTTGGCATCCCTCACAGGAATAATAGATTTTTCAAACGCGCCCTTCTCCCAGGCGACTGCCGCCTTTTGGTGGGATTCTGTGGCATAAGCATCTACATCTGTGCGGCTGAAACCGGCCAGAGTGGCAATCAGATCAGCACCGATACCCTGAGGCATAAAACCGGTGTTAAGGTTGGTTTCCGGGTCCATTGCCCAGGGGCCGCCATCACTGCCCATTGGTACACGGGACATGGACTCCACACCACCAGCAACCACCAGGTTCTCCCAGCCAGAGCGGACCTTCATAGCTGCAAGGTTCACGGCTTCAGCACCGGAAGCGCAAAAACGATTGAGAGTGACACCACCCACATCATCCTTCCAGCCAGCAGCCAGTGCAGCGGTTTTGGCAATATCAGCACCCATATCCCCCACGGCGGTGACACAGCCCAGCACGATGTCATCCACATCGGCAGTATCAAAGCCGTTGCGCTCCTGCAAAGTGTTCAGCAAGTCGGCAACCAATGTCACGGGTTTGACTTCGTGCAATGCGCCGGTTTTCTTACCACGGCCACGCGGTGTGCGGATGGCATCGTAAATATACGCTTCGTTCATTGTGAACTTGTCCCCCTCCATGCATTTGTGCCATACAACATAGCGGAGGCAGTTAAAGTCACAATGACCAAAGCGGACAGTGGGGGTGGCGTAAGAAAACAAGAGCCTCATCCAGAGGGATTTTTCCTCAGTTTCACACTCAAAAACACTGACAGGATGTCATAACTTACCAGCCAGGGCAGGAGAAGCTCAGCATGGCATGGAAAGCTGTGGTCACGGTATTACGCAAGCCTCGACGCCTTTACAGGCCCAATCGCCTCAGTCAAAGCGCTCGGCACTCTCTCTTCGGCCTGAGCCTTGTGGATAGTCGCTTTTCCATGAGATTTGAGCTCCTGGAACACACTTCCCTGTTACATACTGCTTTATCTTAGAATTAGTGGGCTATCAAACATGGCAGAGTCATTCAAATTTTTTTATTTTTCTAGTTTGGACGTGGACGACTTGGTACAGCGGGAAAAAACAGCCCACACAAGGGGCTGTCTGGTTGCAACATAATATGGCAAGAGTTAGTGACGGGCAGAGTCCCCCGGCAAGCTTTCGAGAATGGTTTCCATCGCTTCTTCTCGTGTACAGCTCACATCAATCTGCCTGATCTCTTCGGCATCCTCATGCTGGCTGACAAACTCCGCCATACTGCGGGCAAAAGTTTCCAGCATTTCCTGGATGGCTTCCGAGTGTTCGATCAGGTTCTGATCAAATTGGACGACAAAGATGGGATTATTTTCGCTGTCATCCCGGTTGGTTTCATAGAGCCCCTGACGAAAGTGGTCGTCATCGCTCAAATCGGCAAGGGCAAAAGAGCGGGTTGTGATTTTAGATTGCAGAACTGACATCAACTCCAGTGCATCAGCCCCCGATACCATGCCCTCCTGCAGGCACTGGGTAATAAACTCCTTGGGAGTCTGCTGCGAGGAACGAAACTTATCCAGAAGCTCCTGATGGCGATACACTCCTGTATCTGAGCTGGGGCTTTTCTTATTTATCATTGGTGTGCTCCCCTCCTTTCGAGATTTCAGTGTACCTGTCTACTCGACGAAAAGGGAAGTCCGTTCTTCTCGCCAGGCTCCGGGTGTCAGGCCCGTCCACTTTTTAAAGGCGCGGTGAAAGGTGCTGGGCTCCGCAAAACCAGTGACTTCGGCAATATCATTGATCGACATATCCTGCCGCAGCAAGTGATACACAGCGATATCCCTGCGGATGCTGTCTTTGATCTCCCGATAGGAGTTGCCTTCCCCCTTCAAGCGACGCCGTAAGGTTTGCGTGGACATATTCAAACCACTGGCAATCTCTTCAAAAGAAGGCAGCTCTTCATAGCGAGTGTTCGACAACCGGCGGCGAATTCGGGAGGAAAGGCTATCGTCATGGCGATAACGGGTGAGCAGATTACCGGGCAATTCCGCCAGAAAGTCACTCAAACTGCGAGCATCCTGCACAACGGGCATGGCAAGGTAGCGCGCACCGAACACAATCAGATTACGGGGCTGATTATAGTTGCGGGAGCAGGGAAACAGCAGACTGTACTCATCCACCTCCCTGGGCTCTGAACAGCAAAAATCCACTCTGTTTAACAACAGGTGACGCCCAATCGTCCAGCTACCCCAACGCACCAGACAAATCATCAGTGATTCAATCAGGAAGTGGTCGTCCTGCTCTCCGGGTTCAACATGGTCAATCGCAACCCGTACCTCTTCCCCCTGACAGGAGAAGCTGAAGCGTACACTTGTGGACACCATGGAAAAAAACTTGAAGCAGCAGCGCAGCGCATCTGTCAGCGTGGCGCTGGTGATGCAGGCCCGAGCCATCATATTGAAAGCCCCCAGCGGCACAGGCTTTCCAGACAGGCCAAAAAACTCGTCTTCCAGCTCCATACATACCAGCTGAATCAGTTGGCTGAAGGTTTCTGGCTCTGCACGCAGTTCAGAGTTTTGAAGAATCGCAGGATCTATACCGGCCCGCTCAAGCAGGGCCGTACAGTCCCCCCCTCTTGCGGCATACCCGGAAAGACTTGAGCGAACAAAAATACTGGCAATCGTTCTGGTGGGTCTTTCGTCTTTCATTATTATTTCCCCCGAGCTGGCTGAATTGTTTCATCGCTGGCAGCTGCAGGCAACCCGCAGCGCCTGATTAGCCATTGGCTCTCGAATATGATGTACTGAGAAAAACAATAATTTACCTGCCGGTAGCCGTATAGGCATTCAGGCTAAAAACTGCGCTAAGTGGTTTATCACCGATTTGGCGATCATGATGAGCGGCCATATCAGCGTGCCTCTTTATCCCGGCCAATCTCCGCAAAACCTGCACTACATTATTGGGCATGCAGATATCTCCATTATGTTTGCAGGTCGTCTGGAAAGCCGGGCGGTTGTTCAGGAAACTATTATCTGGAACTGACCTTACGACGTACACCTGTCCAGCAGATACGCCACCGAGTGATAAGGCACGCCACTATGGTGGCTCAACCCAATCTCACAGGTACGATTTGCCGACACACCCTCTCGACACGCCTGTGGCACCTGAGCCTTTAAGGGCGCCAGGGCACTGGCGTTCAGCTCTGGCGTAGTGAAGCCTTCATCTCCCGCAAAACCACAGCAAGTAATGCCCTCGGGCTCCACCATATGGGATGTACAACGGCTGACAATAGCTTTGAGCTTCTCGGCACCATCAATCTTCTGCAGGCTGCAGGGAGCATGCACCATGACCGGTTCATCGGTTTGCTGAATGTTCAATTCATCCAGCAGATACTCGTAGGCAAATTCCACCAGATCATAAATCTGCAAACCGCGAGCACCATCTTCTTTGCGTTGCTGGCCTGTGCAACTGCTGGTATCGGAAATCACCGGCCATTCACCATGATAGCTGGCCTCCCACAAAACCTGATGGAGCTCATCCGCTTTGTATTTCCCAGCGTCTGGCTGCCCTTTGGAGACAAAAGGCTGGCCACAGCACAGTGCAGAAATCCCTTTTGGAATAATCACCCGGTAACCTGCCTTTTCCAGCAAACGTTTAACGACGACGGTTTGAGGTTCCTGTTCAAAATCCATACGTGGAGGTGCCATATTCCGGCTGGCACAGCTGGGAAAATAAATAACAGTCTTTCGCCCCTCAACTTCAGGAAGAGTTGGTTCCTTCAGCACGAGCTGACTTGCCGCCTTGGGCATGGCATCATTCCACAGGGGAATACGTTCACCAGACAGCTTGTGCAAACCTTCAGAAATACCTGCCATCGCTCCTGTCCCCAATAGGGCATGGGCAGTATCTGCAACACCAAGGGTTCTGCGAATACCGAAGGTGACACCTGTAAAATGATCCCCCACCCATGCAGCTGCCGAGTGAAAGCCTGCATTTTTTTTTGCTCGCAGCTTCAGGGTCAGCTCACCTGTGTTAATACCAACCGGACAACGGATGGAACACAACCCACAAGCCACGCAAGTGTCCATACCCTGCCAGGCGTATTCACTCTCCAGCTCGCGAAGCCTCTGTTGATCGTCGTCTGATTTCGCTTCCCGCTGCAAACGACTGATTTCCCGCCACAACACAATGCGTTTACGGGGTGTAAGAGTCAGCGCTCGGGATGGGCACACCGGCTCACAGAAACCGCACTCTATACACTTATCCACCAGCTTATCTGCAGCCGGTAATTGTTTGAGATGAGTAATGTGAGCGTTCTTGTCGTCATTCAGAATCACACCGGGATTGAGCAGGTTTTTGGCATCGAAAAGTTTTTTTACCTTTTTCATCAGCTGATAAGCATCGCTTCCCCACTCCAGCTCCACATACGGCGCCATATTACGACCAGTGCCGTGTTCTGCTTTCAGGGAGCCACCAAATTCCACTGCCACCAGCCGTGACACGTCATCCATAAACTGGCGGTAACACTCAATCTCTTCAGCACTGTCAAAGCCCTGAGTAAATACAAAGTGGAGATTGCCCTCCAGTGCATGGCCAAAAATAATAGCTTCGCTGTACTGGTGTTTATCAAACAACTGCTGAAGTCGCAGCACGCCTTCTGTAAGTCGCTCTACCGGAAAGGCAACATCTTCAATAATGACCGTAGTACCGGTCTGACGAACAGCACCTACGGCAGGAAACAAGCCTTTGCGGATAGCCCATAACGCAGCGTATTCAGCTTCGACTTCCGTAAACGCCACATGGGCCAATACATCAAAATCACTGATAATCTTTTCTGCCGTCGCAATGTTTTTCTGCAGCGCGCTTTGGTTTTCAGCCTGGGTTTCAATCAAGAGTGCGCAGGCAGCGGCATCCAGACGATCATTTATAAAAGCAGGCAAACCGGGCTTTCCAACAACAGAAGCCATAGATCTGCGATCCATCAACTCAACCGCAGATACCGGTGCATTATGCAAATGGGTTACTGCACGACAGCAGGTGGCTACATCAGGAAAGACAACAAGGGATGAGGCTTTACCAGGGTGGTCAGGAACAGTGTTGTATGTCACCGAGGAGATAAAGCCCAACGTGCCTTCGGACCCCACCATCAAGTGAGCAAGGATATCCACGGGATCTTCAAAATCCACCAGCGCATTGATACTCAGGCCTGTGGTGTTTTTCAGACGGTATTTGTGGCGAATTTTCTGAGTCAGCTCTGTGTTTTGATGAACCTCATCAGACAGTGCCGACAAATCATCTAATAGAGACTTATGGCTTTCCCGAAACGCAGCCACGCTTTCCTCGTCGCCGGTATCCAGCAAGGTTCCATCGCCTAAAATCAGCCGAAGACTGTCAAGAGTATGGTAAGTGTTCTGGGCAACACCGCAACACATGCCACTGGAGTTGTTTGCAGTGATACCACCTATACAACAGGTGTCGATAGACGCCGGGTCAGGTCCGATTTTCCGCCCTAAAGGTGCAAGAATGGCATTGGCTTCAGCGCCAACCACCCCAACCTGAAGCGTGATTTTATTGCCACCATCAACTACTTCGTGGCCAGTCCAGCCTCCAGTGACGACTACAAGCACAGAATCGGTAATTGCCTGCCCAGACAAACTGGTTCCTGCTGCCCGAAAGGTAACCGGAACCTGTCGTTTATCAGCCTCATGCAAAACCAGCCGAATCTCCTGTTCATTCTCCGCTAACACAACCAGTTGGGGAATCATCCGATAGCAGGAGGCATCGGTTCCAAAAGCCAGAAGGCGAGATGCATCCGTCAACAGTCGTTGTTCTGGAATAGTTTTGGCAATCGCACTATAGAAACCAGTCACTGCTGTATTCATTAGTTCGCCTCATCATCAACCAGAATAACCACCAGCTCTCTGGGGCCATGTGCACCATAGGCCAAAATGCGCGCAATATCCGCTGTCTTTGAAGGGCCGGAAATCAGAAGTGCATTGGTGGGCATACCCGTTGCCCAGCCTTCCAGCCGGATAACATCGGCAAATGTACTGTGAATATCCCGGGCTTTCAGCAAAACGAAGTGCACGGGTGGTATAAGGGACATAGCGCGAGGTTCCTGAGCATCTGGCCATATCACCAGACTCCCGGTTTCAGCAATCGCGCCGCGACAAGTTGTGAGGGCTGCTGGAGTGCCAAAGAATAACTCATCTTTTATGGCTAGCGGGTTGTCACCAGTATCACGGAGAACAAAATCCGGCTCATATTCGGCCAGACGCTTACCAGGTTCTTTCTGCAAGGAGACAAGCAGATTGGAAATTTTCTTCTCCCGCAGAAGTTGCTCCAGAAGCTCAGGCCACAACCGGTCTGTCGTTCGGTGAACGTCTGCTTTGGCCGCCGCCATCATATGGCTGAACTGTTGAATGCGCTCTTCATAGTTTCTCTGGACATCCGCTACACAGCCTATGTCGTCTTCCTGCGAAAGTGGCTGAGTGTCACCTAATCCATCCCGCAAATGATTCAGAATACGGCTTCGCGCCTCAATACCTGTTGTCATAAACTGGCACCATTCTGTTTTCTATAACTCTTAACCAGGCTGTGGAGGCTTTTTTTAGCAGGCCTCGGCAAGGTGCGGTGATCTGTCCAGCCTTTCATCCTGGATGGTGTCAGACCACGGAAAAGTGTCGCCGACAGTGCAAAAGTGCGATAAAGCGCAGGAGAGCTATACAGTTTGCTCCAGCTTAACCAGGCCGCCTTTTCTGTATGAGTGTATTTGGCACCATGGCCACGAATAACAGCTTCCTCACCACTCTTCAGCTTGCGTACGCCTTCATGGCGAAGGCGGCGCAACAGGTCAGGAATCGGAATACGCACCGGACACACCTCAGAACAGGCTCCACACAAGGTAGATGCACTGGGTAAGTCTTTGGTTTCCTCAAGCCCTAACAGATGAGGTGACAGGATTGAACCGATAGGGCCAGGATATGTTGTGCCGTAGGCATGGCCCCCCAGGCGGGTATACACCGGGCAGTGGTTCATACAGGCAGCACAGCGGATGCACTGCAGCGTCTGGCGCATTTCCTTATCGGCATAGGGAATGGTGCGGCCGTTATCCAGCAGTATCAGATGAACCTCTTCCGGCCCGTCTTCGCCTTGCTGGCGGGGGGAAGAAATCATATTCACGTAGGTTGTGATTGGCTGGCCTGTGGCAGAGTTGGTAAGGAGCGTCAGTAGCGGTGGCAGGTCATCCAGAGACTCAATTACCTTTTCAAGGCCTGTCATAGCGATATGAACGTTAGGCACCGTCGTAGACATACGACCGTTGCCTTCATTTTCCACCAGCACCAGCGTACCGGTTTCTGCCACCATAAAGTTCACACCGGTCAGGCCAATATCTGCGCTGTGGAACGCTTTGCGCAGCTCTTTGCGCGCGGCCAGAATCAAGGCATCTACATCTTCTGTGTATTCACATCCGGCCAGATTATCTTCAAACAGGTGGGCGATTTCCTGCCTGGTTTTGTGGATGGCAGGCATCACGATATGAGACGGTTTATCCTCGGCAAGCTGAAGAATGTACTCCCCCATATCGGACTCAATGGGCGTTACACCTTCCTGCTCAAGAAACTCATTCAGCTCTGTTTCTTCGCTGACCATAGACTTCCCTTTGATCACGGTTTTCGCACCATGATGGCGGGCTATATCCAGCACAATCTGATTGGCCTGTTCGGGGCTTTCTGCCCAATGCACGCGAATGCCGTTATCCCGTAGCCTGGCTTCCAGCTGCTCCAGCAAGTCCGGCAGTTTTGAGAGTGCCCGTTTGCGAATACTGGCGCCTAAATCCCGCAGGCTTTGTAACTGTTCATCATCTGGAAAACGACTGCTGCGTTTATCCATCAGGAAGTTCATGGCTTCCCGGAAGTTAGAGCGTAACAGTGGGTTATTCAGATCACGATCCACTCGTTCCCGGAAATCATTCACAGCTATCACCTCCGGTTCGCCCCCAGAGATAGGACGCCAGATGCTCTCCCTTCAGCGCCTCGCCCTGATATTCCAGCGCACCGTTGATATTCATCAGGCAACCATAGTCGGCACTGATAAGCCGGTTAGCTCCAGTCTCGGTAATTGCTTTGACTTTGTCGTTTACCATTGCACCCGAGATATCAGGGTAACGCACGCAGAAGGAGCCGCCGAAACCACAACATTCAAATTCGTGGCTATGAACAACACGGGTCACATGGCTTAAGCCATCAATTAACGCCCACCCAGTGGTATGTACGTTCATCTCCCGCCGGGCGCTGCAAGAGGTATGAACGGCCACAGTTTCCGGCTCGCCTTTATCCTCCCGCTGGTAATCCAGTACATGCACAAGAAACTCGGAGAACTCAAAAATGCGCTCGGCAAACCGTCGTGCCTGCTCTTCTTCCGGCAAGCCTGCAAAGAGTTTCGGATAGTGATGATGCATCATGCCGCCGCAGGAACCGGACAAAATCACAACCGGCCACTCTTCCGCCATGGCCTGCATTTGCAGACGAGCCACCTCGCGCGCTTCATCGTCGTAGCCAGAGGTATAGGCGGGCTGGCCACAGCAGGTTTGTTGCTCGGCAAAGCACACTTCAATGCCTTCGCGCTCAAGAAGCTTCAAGGCATCAAGGCCAGCCTCTGGCTGCAAAAGATCAATAAGACAGGTGCCGTATAGATAAACGGTTTTAGGACGTGATGGGTATTGCCTGAGATGTCGCTCTGCCATAGAGAAAACCTGTATCCCCGGAACCGGGCTGGTTCGTGGATGACTGCTTTTTATTCTTATTGGAGAACAGTGTGGAGGGGTTGCGGGGTTCTTTCAAGGACTCTTTCGAGAAGTCATCCAGCACGCCAGCCTGTTGAAAACGGCGTACTGGATAAGGTTTACTGGAATCGGCTTTTACCAAGCATGGCTTTTGTTTCATCAGACACAAACTGCTCAACAGCCATTTTATAAGGCCAATATCCTGCCACGTTCTTCATTTGCTCAAGCCCTCCGCACAGGGTCATCACATTACGCATAAACGCTACGCCCGAGGGCATAATCTTCACATCATTCTTCAGAGCCTCTTGCTGTAGGATTATCACAGCCTTTTGTCCGATTCTATCCTGAAGCTCCCTCTCTGCGCTGCCATCAAGGGGCTCTTTGTCCATTTCCTTCTGATATTCAGTTAGAAGGCTGTCAACCGTTGCACTGATAATTCTGTCAACATCGACAGGATCTGGTTCCTTCTCATCTTTTCCAGACATACACTTTGACAGGACCTGCAAAACCCTCTCCAGCGCCTCTTTAAAAGACTCACCGCTAGTAGAAGCCTGCATCTGTTCCACAAGTTGAGAAGTGATCGAACGTATAGGGTAGAGGTTTTCAGGCACCAGATGCGCACCACCCCAGTCGATAAGAACCGGAAGCCCGGAAGGAGAAACCATCACGTTTGAAAAGTGCATATCGCCATGGAAATATCCACAGGCCACAATTGTCAAAGCCCAGGCTTCCGTTGCACGCACCCACGCAACCAAAGCGTCATGGGGGTTAGACTCCATGGCTTTAAGTACAGTTTCCCCTTCTATAAACTCCATCACCAGAACGCCTTTACCACTCATTTTGTCGTAAACGCCAGGGATGGTTATATCTCTCCCGAAATCTAATGTATCAAGAGCCTTTTGAGCGTATCCCATGTTGCGCCTTTCCGTACGCAGGTCACACTCCCTGGGAATACTTTTTATGTAATCAATCAGCATGTTCCGGAAAATATTCAGCCCAGGGGTACGGGTTCCAAGAGGCGTTTTCAGCAACAGATCCAGTGCGGATATACAGGCTTGCAGCTCTGTTTCAATACCAGGCTTAATCACTTTAACCGCAACTTTCTGGCCTGTGCTAAGCGTGGCTTCATAAACCTGAGCAATGGACCCACAGCCAATCGGCTTTTGGTTAAATGCCGAGAATTTGTCCTGATAGTTATCCCCTAATTGCTTCTTGAGAGTAAGTTCCATCTTACTAAATGCAACTTCTTTATTATCCTCAAGAAGATGTTTTACACCCTCCATCATCTCACCCGAGAGTTCGCCACTCATAAACAGCAGCTGCCCGACCTTTTGCGCCAGTGGTCCTGCGGTTTCCAACAGGTATTGTAATTCGTATCTGCTGAATTCTGTCCCGCCGATTTGATGAGATGCCGCACTATAAACAGCAGCACTTGCTGTTTTTGCCGCAGTATACAAACCTGAAGCTGTGTTTTTTACTGCGCTGCCCCACATCCTGGCCGAGGAAAACCAGCCACTGTTTGCTCGCTCCAGTTCTTCCTTTATCTTCTTTTCCTCAGCGCAAAACTCTCGATAAAGAGGCTCGCCTTTCTTCAACAACGTTTCTACTTTGAACCTTCTCCCTAAGGCTAAAGAGGTCCGCTTTGCTACTGGCGCGTCGTCCTCAGAGTCAGAGGATTCTGAAGCCCTCTTTACAAGGTAGGAAGAGGAGTGGGCCACTTCTCTTGATGCAAGATGGCTTCTTTCACCAGTTTCTGAAGCAGGCAGAGGCTGTAGTGTTACCAGAGGTTCACCATGGCTGACACCTACACCTGTAGACGTTTTACCTGTTATCTCTTGAGATGCACTGAGAGGAGCAGCAGGGAAGGTGTGTGCCGTTAAATCCGCAGAGAGTTTTCGTTGAGAATCCACAATCATGTCCTTTAATAAGTTGAGGTACGTCCCAGTTAGATGGAAATGAATTGTGGTTTACTGCATTAAAACCGTTAGCAGGCCTGACAAGGCTGTCAGGCTCCTACTCAGGGAAGATCAATTTTATCGGTTAAGCAGAAAGTCCAACCCACCAGATACCGCGGCCACCTGAGCGGCATTGCACTCTTCAGGGGTTGCGCGAGGGCTGTCGGGGTAAACCTCTGTGGTGGTTACATAGGGAGCGTCAGTCATACCTCCACAGAGAAACAAATCTTTCTTGGGGTAGTGAATCACACCTTCCTGCATCACCTTGCTACCGATAATTTCACCCTTGTCGTCTGCTGGCGCGATATGAGTCACTGCTCTTACGGCATCAATAATGGCCTTTTGGAATTCAGGCTGGCTACGGGCTGTATCATCTACGGTATAAAAGCCATCGGGAATATGCTCACTGGCTGTATCGAAGGGTTTACCGTCACGGGCCATCAGAGCGGGGCGGAACTCATACTTATCAGAATCGGTGGTTTCGTGCAGGTCAAAATGCACCAACCATTCCACACCCTGAGAAGCCACAAATGCCATAGCTGCCGCCGCTTCCTCTGAAGGGCTGTTGTCCATAAAGGAACGGTTAGGGTCCACACATCGGGGATTCCAGCGGTTGATGGTTTCGTAACCCCAGGGGCTGACACAGGGCAGTACCAGAAAATCAAACTGGTTCTTATAACCCTCAGCCTTTTGATCCAGAAACGCCATCGCGCCCTGTACTCCGCTGGTCTCATAACCATGAACACCCCCGGTAATCAGCACTTTCGGGTGTTCACTGCTCCAATTCTGGCTTTTCAGGGCAAATAACGGGTAGCGGTTTTTGTCATAACTCAAGGCACCATACTGAATTGCTTCAAAACGCCCGGACAGAGCTTTGATTTTCTCGAGCACTTCATCGGCATAGCTGCGTTTGATAGTCGTTTGCTCAAGCCACCGGGCCTTATCACTGTCGTTCCATGGTTGGCCGGGTGTACCGACAAGGTGGAAAGGTTGACGCATTGGTTGGCTCATATACAGATTCCTTACAAGCTGGCAAAATCGTTGCCATTATACTGTGCAGTTTTCCCTTTACGGATACCCTGATGACGGACCAGATCGTAATCGGCGACGATGGCGTGGAGCGCCAGTCGCTGAAGGCCTATACCGAAATGGCCTACCTGAATTACTCAATGTACGTAATTCTGGATCGAGCTCTTCCCCATATTGGCGATGGCCTCAAGCCGGTTCAACGACGCATCATCTACGCCATGAGCGAGCTTGGCCTGAAGAACAGCTCCAAGCATAAAAAATCCGCCCGCACCGTAGGTGACGTGCTGGGTAAATATCACCCTCACGGTGACAACGCCTGCTACGAAGCCATGGTACTGATGGCTCAGCCATTTTCCTATCGCTACCCGCTGGTTGACGGGCAGGGTAACTGGGGCTCACCAGACGATCCCAAATCCTTCGCGGCCATGCGTTACACCGAAGCACGCTTAGGCAAGTATGCCGACGTATTACTGGGCGAATTGGGTCAGGGCACGGTGGAGTGGACGCCAAACTTCGATGGCACACTGGACGAACCTGTCACCCTGCCCGCCCGCTTGCCTAACCTGTTGCTGAACGGCACAACCGGTATTGCTGTGGGCATGGCTACAGATATTCCGCCTCATAACCTCAAAGAAGTCGCTGCCGCCTGCGTACACCTGTTGGATAATTCAAAGGCTTCGCTGGATGATATCTGTCAGCACATCAAAGGGCCGGACTTCCCCACTGATGCTGAAATCATTACTCCGGCCGCTGACATTCAGAAAATGTACAGCACCGGTCGTGGCAGTCTGCGCATGCGTGCAGTCTATATCAAGGAGCAGGGCGATATTATTATCACGGCCCTGCCTCATCAGGTGTCCGGCGCTAAGATTCTTGAACAAATTGCCGACCAGATGCAGAAGAAAAAGCTGCCCATGGTCGCCGATCTCCGAGATGAATCGGATCACGAAAACCCAACCCGTCTGGTGATTACTCCACGCTCCAACCGAGTGGATGTTGAACAGTTAATGAACCACCTGTTCGCCACCACAGACCTGGAACGTACCTACCGGGTGAACATGAACATGATAGGCACCGATGGCCGCCCTCAGGTAAAAGCCCTCGATGCCATGTTGAAAGAGTGGCTGGCTTACCGTCAGGCAACCGTCACCCGTCGTCTGGAATACCGTCTTGAGAAGGTGCTTGGTCGTCTGCATCTGCTGGAAGGTTTAATTACTGCCTTCCTGAATATTGATGAAGTGATTGAGATTATCCGTCATGAAGACAACCCCAAAGCCGAGTTGATGAACCGTTTCAAACTCAGTGATCGTCAGGCTGAGGCCATTCTAGAACTGAAACTCCGCCACCTGGCCCGCCTGGAAGAAGAAAAGCTACGTGCAGAGCAGGGTGAGCTGAACAAAGAGCGTGAGTATCTGGAACTAACCCTCAGTTCCGATCGCCGTATGAAGACTCTGATCAAGAAAGAGATCAAGGCCGATGCCGAGAAGTTTGGAAACGATCGTCGCTCACACATCACCGTGCGTAAAGAAGCTCAGGCTCTCTCTGAAACCGAGCTGATGAGTGCTGATCCGGTTACGGTGGTTATGTCCGCTAAGGGCTGGGTGCGTGTGGCAAAAGGCCATGATATTGATCCGGGCAAACTCAGCTATAAATCAGGGGACAGCCTCGGCCTGACAGTAAAAGGTCGCAGCAATCAGCCAACAATATTCCTCGATTCCACCGGTCGAACATACACAATAGCCACCCACACGCTACCTTCGGCGCGGAGTCAGGGAGAGCCATTGACAGGCCGTGTTAATCCACCAGCAGGTTCCACCTTTGAAGCGGCAGTGATCGATGAGGACAACGCTCATTACCTGCTGGCCAGTGACGCAGGCTACGGCTTCGTGACCAGGTTTTCGGATATGACATCTCGCGCCAAAGCGGGCAAAACCACACTTACGCTACCAAAGTTCACCCGCGTTATGCAGCCAGTGAAAGTGGAGGATGTGGAGAACCAACTCGTTGCCGCTATCAGCAATGAAGGCCGCATGCTACTGTTCCCGCTGAAGGATCTGCCGATGTTGTCCCGTGGTAAGGGTAACAAGCTCATTAATATTCCTTCTGCTCGAGCATCCAGTCGAGAGGAGTTCATGGTTGCCATGGCTGTTCTTGGGGAGCACCAGAGCTTGACAGTGTATGCAGGTAAGCGTCACCTGACGCTGAAATCAGCCGATCTGGATCACTATCGTGGCGAGCGTGGCCGCCGGGGTAACAAACTGCCCCGAGGATTCCAAAAAGTGGATAGCGTTGAAGTCAGCTAATTCAAAACCCTGTCGCCGTGCTTCAGAGTGATCTGAGTGTACGGCGATGGAGTCGGGCACTTACTATCTTTTGGCACTTTTTACGGTGACGGGGTGCATGAGCTCGTCGACCCCAAATTCTGTGTACATCTTGCTTCGAGGTATGATCTGAACGACATCTTCCTTATATATATTATCCAGTACATGCCTCACCCGTCTCTGAATGCTGTCAGACCACCCCAGTAGCTCGTCTTCAACGGTCACAGCTATTTCTTCAGCCTCCGGGGTACGAATACTTTCCGATTTACCTTTTTTAGGAGCTACTAAGGAGCCTACCGGCCTTCTTCTTTTGGCTCCGGCACCAATCCGTTTATGCTGCTCCCTATGCATTGCATCCACGGCAAGGATATGGGCCATTCTAGCCTTAATAAACTCCTCTCCCGCTCGTTTCAGATGAATTTCTCCAAGATCCAATCCGTACAGATGCTTTTCCTCCTCGTCCTCAGCACCATGAATCTCCGCGATAATTTCTACAACGGAGGGGTGGATAAACTTATTCCCATTGTATTCAAAAAAGTACGAACCACCGTAGACCCATCTGTTCTCAGTTCTGGTTGAAGGGCTACCGCTCGCGCTGTCATGTAACACAAAGCTACCGGTGAAGTATGAGGTTGAAGGTTGATAGAATTGTTCAGAATAAGATAATCCCAACAACTCTTTTGGAGGCTGAAAAGCCGCAAGGTTCACATAGTTTTTCCCATTATGCACACGAACTGGAAACTGCTTGGCTTTCGAGGAATCCTCCTCTTCCACTGTAATCTTATCTACAGCATCAAAAATACCTTGCCCCTGTTTGGGCTGGTTCATAAAGTATCGCATAACCGCAAGAAGAAACGGGTGGAATGGAGAGTAAACATCAACCTCGCTGAAAAGGTCTTCCTCATAAAAGTGCCCTTCTACGGCCCTTTTTTGACTTTTCCTCTTTTCTTTGAGCTTCTTCAGAGCATAAGCCCCAAAGAAGTCTGTAAATGGGAAAAATTCTCCAGCCGCACCTACAGTGTCATTAATACTCAGCTCACTCTCAACATGAAGAGGTAAAACAAAAGCTTTGCCATTACCGAAGTCAAATAGCACATCCAATGTTTTCAGCCTCAAAGCCTCTTCATCCAGAGCTTCATGACGGCCATCGTCAAAATACTCCCGCTTACGTTCACCGGAAAAGACAGGCACATAAGAGATGGTTACAGCATGGCCAAACATCTCTGTATGGATAACTTTTGAGAATTCGGGATAATACGTTCCATCTCCCGGATAAATGCCGAAACTCCCCACTTCGCGACACTCCACTGTTCGCTGTATCATTCCTACTTGTGCTTGATTTCCGTGGGAAGCATACAGCGCACTGGAAAGAGCGAGTGCGCAGAGGCAAGATACTATGTCGACTCTGATGGAGGGAAAGCACTTCATGTCGTGTATACCAGCTATTAAAAGCAGCAAAAAGACGAAGGCTTGAGATTAGCAGAGTGTAAACAGACGAGATAAAAAAGTGCCGCCGGGCACGACACTTTCTCAATCATTAGCGCTGGACTATTTGCGAGGGCAGTAAGCAAAGACGTCGGAATGGAAACTCTCTTCAGGGAAGCCGGCTTCTACCAAAGCGTCCACTGTTGCATACACCATATCCGGTGAGCCACTGATGTAGAAGTGTGCGCCTTTCAGTTGTTCTTTGTCGTCCAGTACAGCTTTATATAGAAGCCCATGGCGACCATTCCAGTCGCCTGCAACATCTGGCTCGCTTACAACAGGGTGATAGTTCACACCTTTTTCGCTAGCCCAGTAGATAGGCAGACTGGGCATGTAAAAGCCGCTGGGCTGGCGTGCCCCCCAGTACAGATGAACAGGGTGCTTATGCTCTGTCAGGAACGAGTGCTCCACCATGGCTTTCATCTGAGCAAAGCCGGTGCCCGCAGCAATCAGCACCAGAGGCGCATCAGGACATTCCCCTAAATGGCAATCACCATTTGGCAGCCTGACTGTAACCGTTTCAGCACTTTCCAAGTGAATAATGACTTCGCGGGCACGCTCGTGACCTGGCACACACTGAATATGCAGCTCCAAAGTACGGCCATCTGTTGCAGCAGAGGCGATGGAATAAGCACAGGGAGAACCTTCTGGCATCATCAATTCCAGATACTGCCCTGCGGCCCATCGTAAAGGCTCCTCACCGGTCGCTTCCAGAATAATCTGGTACACATCACCGGCAATCTTACTGATTTGCTGAACTTTAACTTGCTGCTGTACTGCTTGGCCCGACACTGGCTACCCCGATAGAAACAATTCTCAATTGCAGTTTTCCTGCAGACGCATAGTACCGAGCCAAGGCCCTTACAAGCAATGGTTTGTATACTTAACGTAAAAATGTGCCGCAGTGACAAGCACTGCAACACATCCTCTCTACAACAGAATATCTGCAGAGTTTATGAATTAACCGCCCCAAACGAAGGCGATAGTGCCCGCCAGCATGGCGTAACCCAGAGCGACAGGCATAGTCTTACGAATAATCTCGGACTCACGGCCAGACATACCCACAACACTTGCCGCTGCAACAACGTTCATAACGCACATCATGTTACCAGCGTTGGCACCAATACCCTGCAGAGCCAGAACCAGCGCGTGGTTCATACCAATACTGTCGGCAACAGAATACTGCATGCCGGAGAACATCATGTTGGAGAAGGTGGCAGAACCAGAGAGGAATGCACCAAAAATACCAACCACAGGAGCGACCCAGTGCCAAATGTGGCCCATGCTATCAACAAGAAAATGTGCCAAAGCCACTGGCATGGAACTCAGACCTTCAGAGTTCGCCCCGGAGTTCAGGAAGATCTTCACCATAGGCACAGAAGCACCCAGAGAGATCATAGTAGGGACCATGGCCTTCACAGAATCCACATAGGCACCCACAAAGCTCCTGGAGCGCATACTGAACAACAGGAATGCCAGCAGGCTCACTACACAGAAGAAAACACCCGGAGCATAAAAAGTCTGGAAGCCAGAGGCCAGGCCTGTACCCATCAGATGTTGCCAGTTAAAGGAGAAGCTCAGCAGCAGGCTTTTGAAAGGGTGAACCACACGGGACAGAATCAGCAGAGCAGCCATCACCAGATACGGTGTCCACGCTGAAAATTGAGAGAATCTGGCTGCATTGGCAATGCTTTCGGGAGTCTCTTCCGTGGTCTGGACCTTGCCTGCAAAGTCATGCCAGGGTGTAGCTGGCAGCAGGAAGCCCTTTTTGGCCGCAGGAATCACGATAGCCATACCGATCAGTGCACCGATAACAGATGGGAACTCAGGGCCGGCAAAGTGGTTGATCAACCATGCTGGGCCAGTGAATGCCAGACCGGAGAAGATTGCAAACTTCCAGATGGCCAGACCTTCCTTGAAAGACTTGTTACGGCCAAAGAACCCCGTCAGTACGCATACCATCACCAAAGGGATCAGGGATCCGGTAATCAGGTCGATGGTAATCATCTTGGTCGCAATCACCTGCGCAAAATCAGCAAAGGTCGCATGATCGCCCAGCTTGGCAATTTCGCCTGCTGCCATGGATGCACTGCCAGTGCTCAGACCTTTATCCATACCAAACAGAACAGGCAAGCCGATGGCTCCAAAGGACACTGCTGTAGAATCTGCAATCAGGGCAACAGAGGCCGCCGCCAGAGGTGGAACCCCCAACATCACCAGCAGAGGAGCACCAATGGCAGCCGGAGTACCGAAACCAGCCGAACCTTCGATGAAGGAACCAAATAACCAGCAAATGATAATCGCCTGAACACGGGCATCAGCACTGATGTTTGTGAAGCCTGCTCGAATAGTGTCCATTGCTCCGGACGCTGAAAGGGTCTTCAAAAGGAAGATTGCACCAAAGATGATGGTAAGAGGAGTCAGACTGTCCAGAAGACCTTGAAGAATAGAGGCCTTTAACACCAGCACATCCATTTTCCAGACAAATGCCGCAGCCAATGCAGTCAGCACGGCAGAAACAGGCATAGCTTTGGAAGCAGGCATTCGCATCAAAACCAAAAAGATCAACACCGAAAGAATTGGCGTTGTCATTGCAATAAATTGAAAAAAGTCCACCCAATAACCTCTGAACGAC
>NZ_SMME01000099.1 GCF_009711465.1 Parendozoicomonas verongulae
AAAAAAGCAGAAGAAGCCTTCCCCAAGCTAGAACTGGGCTAAGTTACCAGGGAAAACGCATGAAAGCTCTTGCTATCATTGGCCTCAAGCGTGATTTTGCTCATCAGCAAAATATGAAAACTGTATCTGCCTATTTTTCACACAAACATGCCTGTAGGCCTTTCATAGCAAGGGATGCAGCCACATTCAGAATTACTTCACGAACAAGCTGTTTCACAAGCAACTCAGGGAAAACGCACGAAACCCCTTGATACC
>NZ_SMME01000258.1 GCF_009711465.1 Parendozoicomonas verongulae
CTACGTGACCAGAGCTGTGACGCAGCAAGAGCGGAAAGCTACGAGGCAAGAACGCCTTTGGGTAAAGGATTCCCTGATTGACGAAGAGGAAAAGCTAAGCTCAAGTTGCCTGGGCTTGTCTGAACCTCCGGTTTTCAAAGTAATTGGGGTTTAGTATCCAGTTTCAGTCCATTGATAAATTCCTGAGCGATAGCCGTCAAATCGTCCGCATCAAGAACCAAAGCATCATGGAGTCGGAAAGCTGTTCTGAGGTAACGATCGTAGGTGTCCCACGGACAATGATCTGTTATCTCCGTCATAAGCGCGTTTAACTCAGCCGCTGATTGAGGAATATGGTGTCCTGTTTGATACTGCGCACTTCCAATAGCAGCCTCAAACCAGCAGACAGTTATCCCCCCTCCTCCGTTAGCATGAGTTGCCTGATACA
>NZ_SMME01000036.1 GCF_009711465.1 Parendozoicomonas verongulae
AGATATCATTTCAACAGGCCGTATCCGCACATCATCATCCGTCGTTCAGCCTCTGAACGACACATTCTGTGTGTCGGGTCCAGAAAATAGCCTGGTCTGCCAAGGGGTTGGAAGCCCATCCGGAATCAGGTTGCCACACCAAGGTAAGGAAACTCTTGGGCTGAGAGCTGAGACGACAGGTGATGTGATAATAACAGGTGAATTCGTTGATGGA
>NZ_SMME01000625.1:0-91 GCF_009711465.1 Parendozoicomonas verongulae
TGGCATCCGTCCTGATCACAGATATAGGGCCTGACCCCTATGTGAATGCGCTTGTGGGCACTGAGGTGACCGGATTGGGTGAAAGACCGGT
>NZ_SMME01000625.1:474-1731 GCF_009711465.1 Parendozoicomonas verongulae
TGTGAATGCGCTTGTGGATGGTGAGTACACCGGAATGGGAGAAAGACTTGTTGCACTGGTCACAGACGTAGGGCCTCTCCCCTGTGTGGATGCGCTTGTGAGCAGAGAGAGCACTGGATTGAGTGAAAGACCAGTTGCATCCGTCCTGGTCACAGACAAAGGGCTGCACCCGTCCTGGTCACAGACAAGGGCCGCATCCGTCCTGGTCACAGACAAAGGGCCTTAGTGAACGACTTGTTGCACCCGTCCTGATCACAGACAAAGGGCCCTCCCCTGTGTGGCTGCGTTTGTGGGCGGTGATTCCTGTGTGGATGCGCTTATGAGCGGTGAGATGAGCGGGTTGGGTGAAAGACCGGTTGCATCCGCTCTGGTTACAGACGTAGGGTCTGTTTCCTGTGTGGGTGCGTTTGTGTCTGGCGAAGTTGCTAGATGAGGTAAAAGACTTGTTGCATCCGTCTTGGTCACAGACAAAGAGCTTGTCCTCTGTGTGGACTTTTAGCATGTTCATCCCGGAGATGTTCGTGAGCCGCTGATCGCTCTCAGACGGTGTATCGAATGCACACCCCTCTGCACTGGCGCAAGGAGCACTCTGAAATACATCATCTTGCAACAAATCCGATAACTCTGAAAGTAGCGGGGCGTCCTGCTCCAAACCTGATAACTCTGGGAATAGAGCGTCCAGAAAGGAAGGTGAAGAAGGAGGAGTGCATAAGATGTCAGGAGCTTCATTATCACTGGAAATACAGCAAATGGTAGATGGGGTCCTGATCCATGTTGTGGCATCCGCTGACTCCGTGAGTGTGATTTGGGTTCCTTGTTTTTTTCCACGGCAATGCACAAGGTGGTGCTCAGCAGATTTGTTGACGGTGCAGGATGTGGTTTCACCGGGGTGGATATATGTGTTGTCCGCAGGGAGTATGGCAATGCTGCCTGTCGACATTACATCTAATGATCGTAACGGAATAAGGTTAAGAGATCTGCTCTTGTCTCCTGATGCATTGGTGACCGATGCAGACAGACCGATCACTATGCAGAGGCTGGTGACAACAACGTTCAGCCTGAATACCATTTCCATCCATCCCATAAAAAGAACAAAGAAGATAGCAACGTAGCTGGTGGCCTCTTGTGATGTTGATGTTTACTGTCAGGGTCTGGTTGTGAAAGGGACAGACCGGGTCACTCATCTTTCATGCTATGTTGGGCGCGTTTGTGTCTGGTGAGATGAGTGGATTGGGCGAAAGACTGGTTGCACCCGTC
>NZ_SMME01000625.1:2132-2229 GCF_009711465.1 Parendozoicomonas verongulae
GTGATCACAGACATAGGGCCTGTCCCTTGTATGGGTGCGCTTATGGACGATGAGTGTACTGGATTGTGTGAAAGACTGGTCGCACTGATCACAGACA
>NZ_SMME01000399.1 GCF_009711465.1 Parendozoicomonas verongulae
CGCCTTCGGCGCCCTGTCAAGCAAGCGTTAAATGCCTTAAGCCGCATCATCATCTACGTCATGAAAAAAATTATAATTGCATCCATTGCTTTATTTCTCACAGCGTGCGGAAGGGACAATCCTGAGCAGTATTTCCAGGATAACCGTTCGGGAAACAATAGCGACTTTGGAATATACAAATGGGGATACGACCATGTTGCTACAGTTCATGGATTTACAGATGATAAACACGCCTGCGAGATGATGGCAAAAGCACTTGAAATAGATGGTGGAAAGTTCATTTGTAAGCCAATAAACTGAACGATCTGACACAAATAAACAATACTCTTAAGTTCATCCACATGACAGATCACATCAACAACCATAAGGAATGGTATGTACATGCTTAGAATAATAACAATTTTAGTTGCGACTGTGGCTTTGGCAGGCTGTTTACCAAAAAAGGAAATAGACCAATCCAATCTTTGCATTTATAAAACTGACAAGGAAGCTGAACAGTGTAAAACTGGGGAACTTTCATACTTCAAAGCAAACCGATGGGGAAATGAGCAATTACCTCTTAATGTCGCGGCTAGTTACTGTGACTTTAACTATGAAGTTATTTACAACAATTCCGGTGTAATTTGTGTATTCACAAATGCTCGTACAAAAAAATAGTGTAAACGGCATTTAACAAGTCAATCAAAGGGACGCCTTCGGCGCCCCTTATTGAGGCGTGTGTGCCGGGCATGGCACTTAACT
>NZ_SMME01000617.1:0-1635 GCF_009711465.1 Parendozoicomonas verongulae
TTAGACTCCTTCATAGCTTGCATGCCTATACCAGGCACATATTTCCCTAATACCATTGCAAATTGATTCCGGTGCTGGTTGGATAATTCTTGACTCTCAAAGTTCTCTTTTTTCCTGACAGGTATGTTATGAGGGCAGACAGAGATAGGTGTTTGTGCTGATCGGGCGTGTTACCTTCGGAGAGTACCTGTCTGTTGTTCTTGTCAATGGGGAGCAAGTTCGTTGGCTTTGGCAAAGAGTAGAGCCGATAGCTGTCTGAACTCGTGCTCCTTTTTCTCTTTGATGCCCAATAATTGCAGCCCGGACTGCGGCCAGGTAGATAAAAGATGGTAACAATGACTTAGCTGTCTGAGGCAGGGGGCGTTTGTACTTTCAGTTTTCTCCACAGCAAGAGCCGCCCAGTGTAACGCCTTCCCCAGAAGAGCCGAACGCTCGGGCATGCTGTTCTCCGTTGTCATTAATTCCTGAAGGTTCCGGCGGCTGATACACAGGCAGGTTTCGAATTCTGAAAACGGCTGTGTATCGAGTTGCAGTTCATCAAACTGCCTCCATTCACCCATATCAATGAGAGTGGTTGCTATAGCCAGTTCAATCTCTTTGGCCTGACAGGAGGGTGTGTTCTGCCCCCTGGCCATCTTTGTGCGCAGCCAGGTATAGATATCCAGAGCTGTTCTCAGACTGTCCGGTTTTCCGATGCTCTGGAGGATTTTACCCAGAGCCAGTTCGATCTCTATGTCATCACAGGGGGTCATCTCCCGTCCCCCAGCCGCTTGGGTGCGCAGCTGGGTGCAGGTATTCAAGGCTGCTCTCAGATTATCCTTGCCGCCCATGAGCTGGAGGTGCCTGCACAGAGCCAGTCCATTGGCTTTTTTATCACTGATAAGTACTGAGTATTTTTCATAAAGGGACTGGAAAAGGGGTAAAGCTTCAGTGAGATGGCCTTTCGCCTGTAAAGCCTTGGCTTTTGCCATTATCACCCTTTTATCGTTTTGAAGCTCCGGTGGAAGAGAATTGACGTACTCAACACACTCATCAAAATTGCTTAGATGACATAAAGCCCGGGCTTTTAATTGCACAACACGGGCATAGTGAAACGGGTTTCCCGAGTATTTTGTTAATAACGCCTCTGCCTCAGTTAATGCCCTTTGAGGGTTGACTTTCAGAAGCCGGAAGCTCTCATCTATGCCGTAAACTGGTGGCCTATAAGAACCTTCCAAGTCGTGCCGGGGGTGATGGTGTGGAAGTTGGTGGAGTTCATGATTACCAGCACTGCTTGGGCCAGGAGAGCTGTGTGTACCGAGGTCATAAGGCGCACGCTGGGGCTGAAGAGCCCTCAGACCTAGGATGACATTATCCAGCCCTTCGGTCCCGTTGGCGCGCAGCCGGGTATAGATCTCCAGAGCGGCTCTCGTATTACCGCCCATGAACTGGAGATGTTTAGCCAGGGCCAGTTCGATGTCCCTGTCATCACAGGGTGCGTTTACCTGCCCTCCGGCTGCCTGGGCGCGCAGCCGGCTATAGATCTCCAGAGCTGCTTTCAGATTATCCTTGCCGCCCATCAGCCGGAGGTGTTTGGCGAAAGCCAGTCCATTGGTTTTTTTATCTTCGAAAGATTCTGAGTCCCTTTCATAAAGG
>NZ_SMME01000617.1:1778-2055 GCF_009711465.1 Parendozoicomonas verongulae
CGACGAAATAGAGCCTTGGCTACTAATTCCACAACACGGGCATAGCGAGGCGGGTCTTCTAAGTATTTTGCTGATAACGCCGCTGTTGCCACTAATGCTCTTTTAGGGTTGGTTTCCAGAAGGCGGAAACCTTCATCTATGTCGGGATCTGGCTGACTGGGTGAATCCGCCGAGTGATGTGCTGGAATACTTGTGGCTGTCGCTGTATTGCTTGACCTGGGGCAGGGAATGTGAGTTTTTCTGGCATCGTACTGTCCTGTCCAGTGACATGTTTGAC
>NZ_SMME01000595.1:0-521 GCF_009711465.1 Parendozoicomonas verongulae
AAAGGGCCTGTCCCCTGTGTGGACACGTTTATGGACGCTGAGATTACCGGATGCAGTGAAAGCCTTATTGCACCCGTCAAAGTCACAGGCAAAAGGCCTGCCCCCTGTGTGGATGCGTTTGTGTTTGCCCCCGTTCGGCTCACAGCCCCTTACGGGATATTTTTTTACACCCAATTTTAGTAAGTTCATCCCGGAGATGTTCGTGGGCAACTGATCGTTGTCAGGCTGAATTTGACCCACTTCAGCAATAATGCCATCTGTATCGAATGCACACTCCCTTGCACTGGTGCAAAATACACTCTGAAATACATCATCCTGCAACAAATCCGATAACTCTGAAAATAGAGCGGCATCCTGATTCAAGTCCGACACCTCTGGAAATAGAGTGTCCAGAAGGGAAGGTGAAGAAGGTAGCGGAGTGCATAAGGTGTCAGAAGCTTCATTGTTACTGGAAATGCGACAGATGTTAGATGAGTTCCTAATCCATGTTATGGCATCGGTTTCAACGGCCAGATGTTGTA
>NZ_SMME01000595.1:531-930 GCF_009711465.1 Parendozoicomonas verongulae
GAAAGACTTGTTGCACCCGTCCTTATCGCAGACAAAAGGCCTGTCCTCTGTGTGGGTTCTTAACGTGCACATACCATAAGCATCCGTAGTTGTATGATCGCCAGTTTGAAGCTGTAGCTCTCTGTAACGCTCACGTACCCAAGTATTTAAATGTTGAAATCGGGAAGGAAACAGATCTCCCGAAGGAAGGGGGGAACAGTGGATGTGAGGGAGATCTTCCTCACCTGAAGACACATGACAAATATTTGCCTTATCCCGGATCCATGTTGTGGCACCTGGTTCAACAGCCAGATGTTTGCAGGCGTTGGAGCAGTGAGAGTTAATCTGTTTTTTTGTCTTTTCCCCCGGCAATGCACGAAGTGGTGTATTGATATCACATCCAATGGCCGTAAGTGAATA
>NZ_SMME01000595.1:1108-1411 GCF_009711465.1 Parendozoicomonas verongulae
AATAAAGTGAAGAGATTGACTCTTGTCTTCTGATGCATAGGTGGCGGACGCAGACAGGCTGATTACCATGCAAAGACTGGTGACAATAAAGTTCAGTCTGAAGACCATTCCCATCCTTCCTGTTCATAAAAAGAACAAAGAGGATAGCAACGTAACTGGCAGCCTCTTGTGATGTTGGTGTTTGCGGCGCTGGTCGTCTGTCTCTGAATGGGGGTATCTCCTGGCTTGTTACACCATACAATCTGTTCAGTATCAGAGTATGGTTGTGAAAGAGACAGACCGGGTCACTCATCTTTCCTATTG
>NZ_SMME01000595.1:1421-1521 GCF_009711465.1 Parendozoicomonas verongulae
GGGCGTTGAGGAGGTGAGAGTTAGTCCGGTTTTTTGTTTTTGTTCCCGGCAATGCACGAGGTGGTGTTCAGTTGCCCTGTCTATGACGCAGGATGTTGTT
>NZ_SMME01000595.1:1683-1775 GCF_009711465.1 Parendozoicomonas verongulae
CACTCGTCACAGACAAAGGGCCTATCCCCTGTATGGGTGCGTTTGTGGGTAGTGAGATTACCGGATGAGGTGAAAGACTTGTTGCACCCGTC
>NZ_SMME01000641.1:0-1402 GCF_009711465.1 Parendozoicomonas verongulae
TGAAAATCACTATCTTTCTTTGAGCCACAATAAAAATCCATTAACCGCCTGCACAATTTGCCTTGAAGGCTTTCGCTGGCGGGATAATATGCATTCGACCACCTGTCATCACCTTTTCCACAGTAAATGCCTCCTGGAGGCTTTAAAAAGAGCTTGGCATTGCCCAGTATGCCGACAGCCGCAACCTGTATACAAACCAATGCGATGCTCAGATGAATGTCCGCTGCTGGATTTTTATCTATCAAAAGAGGAAATGGAGCATGAACAGGCTCGACACACTCCATGCCAAGTACCCCCACGCAATCGTATCCACACAGTAGGGGACATTCTCTTTATCTGTGACTGGGACGGATGCCAACATGCATACCCCTCATCCGCCTTTCTCCGCAGACACCAGCTCAGCTCCCACCCACGTAACAACTTTTAAACAGTGAAAATACTGGCTGCACTTACAGTTTTTATACATTTCACACTCCGATTTGCAGCCAGAGGGAGGTGGAAAATTTACAGGCTTTAAGTACCCGGACCATTGCTTTCGCATAGGTTACTGTCTGGTATGTTTTGGTGAACAAATATTAGACAGTAGCCATGCCTGACTTTGGAGCCGAAAAATTACATACCGGGCAACCAAAATAGTCTAACTTTTCTTCCTGCTTCTCCACATTTCCCCATGGACAAAGAGCGTATTGATGAGTCTTGGTAAATATACAATTCGTTCATTAACCATCCTTTACACTCTGCTATGTCTATGCTGTGCCATCTCCTCGGATGTTTTTGCAGGAGGAAAGAATAAAAGGGCAAAGAGCATCAGGCCTGCTACTTCCCTTGAAAATACAGCTTCAAGATCCCAGACAGTTGGCCTTAGACAAGTTGGACCTGGTTCTGGACAGGCAAAAAGAGGTGTGAAGCCAAGTAGTGATAACCCTGAAACTATGGCAGTTTCAGAACAGTCATCACTGGAAGTACGCTTGGCCACCCTTGGTCTGGACGATTATGTGATAACTGAAGTTCCCAGAGATAGCCACTGCTGGGAACACGTATTGCGCCTCCAGGCTAACGATTTTTTTGGTTACACCCAAGAGGTAAAGGAGTTACTGCTTGATTCTCTGGATAACTTGACGGGGGAGCAATTAGATATTTTCACAGAGAAACAAAAATCAACTTTGCATCAGGAGCTGCTATCAGATGAACTGCCATCCTTTGATCTTTTAGGGCCATTTTTAGCAACATTGATAAACCGCCCAGTCATAATTGTCCATCTGGACTCATGGAAAAAGGATTTCATTTCTGATCAGATATTTCATACCTACCGCCCGAAATCTATAAGTACTGAAATCACCCCAGAAAAACCAGATGCTTCTATTACGGAGGGCGCCATTTGGCTCGGTTGGATAATGAGTGA
>NZ_SMME01000641.1:1638-2603 GCF_009711465.1 Parendozoicomonas verongulae
CCTTTCTTTGAATCACAAAAAAAATCTATTAACAACCTGCACAATCTGTCTTGAAGGCTTTCGCTGGCGGGATAATATGCATTCGACCACCTGTCATCACCTTTTCCACAGTAAATGCCTCCTGGGCGCTTTAAAAAGGGCTCGGTATTGCCCAATATGTCGACAACCGCAACCCGTATACAAACCAATGCGATGCGCAGGCAGATGTTCGCTGTTGAATTTCTATCTATCAAAAGAAGAAATGGAACATGAACAGGCTCATCACACTCCATGCCAAGTGCCCCGCATGCGCACAGGAGGGGGTAGTCTCCATGTCTGTAACCAGTGCCAGAAAGGATTCGCCTTACATAGCAATCTCACGAAACACAACAAGGCCGTTCACACCCCTATAAGGGACAGGTCCTTTGTCTGTGGCAAGATTGGATGCCACAAAGCGTTTACCAGTGTCTGCGATCTCAACAGACACAAGCGCACCCACACTACAGAGCGCAGGCCCTTTGTGTGTGAGCAGCAGGACGGGCTCCAAATGCTGTTCGACTGCGGTGATTTTGGGACATTAAGGGCTGGCGTTAATAACCAGTGCAACGCGGATTTCACCACTCCTGCTGATCTCACCCGTCACAGGCAGACCCATTTTAACACTCGATAACTTTTAAGCAGTGAAGATGAGGGCTGTACTTACAGTTTTTATACATTTCACACTCTAATTTGCAGCCGGGGGTATTACTTTCGAATAGCCTGCCGGCTTCTCTTGTGCTTGTTAAACCGCAATGGTGTTTGCAGATCAATCCTTCCGATTTGCAATCATTTTTCCAAATCAGGCAGAACACAGAAACAATATCCATGCCTGATTTTAGAGACGAAAAATTACATATCAGGTAACCCAAATGGTCTACCTTTCCTCCCTCTCCACATTTCCCTATGGACAAAGAGCGTATTGATGAGTCTTGGTAAATATACAATTC
>NZ_SMME01000655.1:0-223 GCF_009711465.1 Parendozoicomonas verongulae
GGCCTCTTGTGATGTTGGTGTTTACGGCACAGAATTTTGTCCTGCCAGTAATACTATAAATTGTGTCGGGTGCGCTTGTGTCTGGCGAGATGACTGGATTGGTTAAAAGACTTGTTGCACCCATCCTGGTCACAGATAAAGGGCTTGTCTTTTGTGTGGGTGCGCTTGTGCTTGGCGAGGTTGTTGGATGCGGTAAACGTTTTATTGCACCCGTCAAAGTCAC
>NZ_SMME01000655.1:233-564 GCF_009711465.1 Parendozoicomonas verongulae
TTGTGCAGGCGGTGAAGCGGTGAGAGTTAATCCGGTTTTTCGTTTTTTCCCCCGGCAATTCATGTTTTCTGATGCACAGGTGGCACATGCAGACAGGCCGATGACTATGCAAAGACTGGTGACAACAAAGTTCAGTCTGGAGACCATTCCTATCCTTCCTTTCCATAACAAAGAACAAAGAAGATAGCAACGTAACTGGCGGCCCCTTGTGACGCAGGCCTCCTGAAATCACATCCTGAGTCACTCACCTCCCACTTTTTGATGTGTGTGCTGGTGCCTGGTGAGATGACTGGATGAGGTAAAAGACTTATTGCACCCGTCCTGGTCACAG
>NZ_SMME01000655.1:574-850 GCF_009711465.1 Parendozoicomonas verongulae
GATGTTGGCGGCACTGAACCTTGCCCTGTCAGTGACACTGTGAAGATTAATGACCATATTAGTTACACCAATTATCAGGGTACGATTGTGAAAGGGACAGGTCGGGTCACTCATCTTTCCTCTTATGCAGGTAGTGCTTGTGTCTGGCGAGATGACAGGATTGGGTAAAAGACTGGTTGCACCCATCCTGGTCACAGGCAAAGAGTTTTTCTCCTGCATGGAGGCGCTTGTGTTTGGTGAGATTATTGGATGTGGTAAATGCTTTGTGGCATCCGT
>NZ_SMME01000655.1:998-1861 GCF_009711465.1 Parendozoicomonas verongulae
CCTCTTGAGATCGCCGGATTGGATGAAAGACTTGTTGCACCCATTCAGGGCGCAGACAAAGGGCCTGTCCCCTGTGTGAATGCTTGTGGGGACGATGAGATTTCCGGATGTGAAAAACGCTTTGTTACACCCGTCCAGGTCACAGACAAAGGGCCTGTCCTAAACGTTCTGTGGCATCCGTTCTGGTCACAGACAAAGGGCTTGTCCCCTGTTGGCGCGTTTATGCCTGGTGAGATCACCGGATGTATACGTTTGTGTCTGGTGAGATCGCTGGATGTGTTTACTTGTGTCTGGTGAGATGTCTGGATTAGGTTACCGGATGAAGTGAAAGACTTATAGCATCCGTCCTGGTCACAGACAAAGGGCCTTAGTGAACGACTTGTTGCACCCGTCCTGATCACAGACAAAAGGCCTTTCTCCTGTGTGGATGCGCTTGTGTTTGATGACACTGCCGGATGTGGTAAACGCTTTGTGGCACCCGTCAACATCACAGACAAAAGGCCTTTCTCCTGTGTGGATGCGCTTGTGTTTGATGACACTGCCGGATGTGGTAAACGCTTTGTGGCACCCGTCAACATCACAGACAAAGGGCTTGTCCTGGCGCGTTTATGCCTGGTGAGATCACCGGATGTGTGCTTGTGGACAGTGAGATCACTGGATTGGGTGAAAGACTTATTGCACCCATCCTGATCACAGACAAAGGGTCTCGCCCCTGTGTGAGTGCGCTTGTGGGTGGTGAGATCGCCGGATGAGGTAAACGCTTTGTTGCACCCGACCTGATCACAGATAAAGGGCCTGACCCCTGTATGGGTGCGTTTGTGAGTGGTGATATGACCGGATTGGGTGAAAGACTTGTTGCACCC
>NZ_SMME01000655.1:1871-2179 GCF_009711465.1 Parendozoicomonas verongulae
TCTGTGTGGATGCGCCTGTGGCTGGTGAGGTGGCTGGATGAGGTAAATGCTTTGTGGCATCCATCCCGGTCACAGACAAATGGCCTGTCCTTTGTATGGATGCGCTTGTGAACGATGAGATGAGCGGATTGGGTGAAAGACTTGTTACACCTGCCCTGATCACAGACAAAGGGTCTGTCCCCTGTATGGGTGCGTTTGTGTCTGGTGAGATTGCCGGATTGGGTGAAAGACCGGTTACATCCGTCATGGTCACAGATAAAGAGTCTGCCACCTGTGCGGGCTCTTAGCGTGTGCATCCCGGAGATGTT
>NZ_SMME01000655.1:2252-2611 GCF_009711465.1 Parendozoicomonas verongulae
ATGCGCTTGTGAATGGTGAGATGACCGGATGTGGTAAACGCTTTGTGACATCCACTCTGGTTACAGACAAAGCGCCTGTCCCCTGTGTGGGGTCGCTTGTGTCCGATAAGACGACTGGATGTAGTAATCGCTTTGTGGCCCCCGTCCTGGTCACAAGCCCTTACGGGATATTTTTTTTCGTCAAATCTTAGCGCGTGCACCCCGGAGCTCTTCGTGGGTAGCTGATCGCTGTCAGTCTGAAATACATCATTAGGCTCCAGACCCGCCAACTCTGGGAATAGAATGTCCAGAAGGGGGGGGGAAGGAGGAGTACATAAGATGTCAGGGGGTTCATTGTCACTGGAAATGCGACAAATGTT
>NZ_SMME01000655.1:2907-2989 GCF_009711465.1 Parendozoicomonas verongulae
GATTTCCCCGGGGTGAATATGTGTGCTGTCCGCAGGGGCTATGGCAATGCTACCTGTTGATATCACATCTAATGGCCGCAAC
>NZ_SMME01000528.1:0-475 GCF_009711465.1 Parendozoicomonas verongulae
CTGTCTCAGTCAACTGGCTCACTGCTTCCGTTTTTTATCTGTCTGGCTGCAACATGGGTTGCAAACTTTGGGTATCGAAGAAGAAAAGGAGAAAGAGTTCAGACAGACATCGAAATTACTGTTTGATCTGGCCAGCAGCCTTGAACCCCATCGACAAGAACAGAAGAAAGATGAACTTTGGAGGCTAAGGGAACGACAACTATTGACTCATATGGCTGCGTAACCTTCAAACAGCCCTGTCTGTGACCCTGACTCATTTTGAACCTTTGTTTTGTTGTCGCTATCCCATACAAAAAAATTGGTCTAACGAACACCTCCAGACATCACTGTTATAAGGGTTTAAGAGTATGAAGAACATACCGCCATACTATGGGAGAGGCCGCTATGACAGACAGGTGCCTCCTCCTCACAAACAAAGACATCCAAGCAGGTATACGCCTTATAGCTTCCGTACTTGTGGTTCTCGATATTCAGA
>NZ_SMME01000528.1:571-1216 GCF_009711465.1 Parendozoicomonas verongulae
CGCCTTCTCCTCACAAACAAAGATATTCAAGCAGGTATACGCCTTATACCTCCGGTACACATGGTTCTCGATATCCAGAGCGTACAGGTCACCCTGAGCACTACCCACTGTCACAACGGCATTCCCGGCACTCCCCGGCTTACTCTCGTGTACAGACAGATCACGACATAAATGAAGCCTTTAATCTTCTGAAAACCAACCCTCAAAGAGTATTAGACGAGGCCGGTACGCTATTAAAAAAATATGAGGGAGACTCGCATCAATATGCTCGTGTTGTGCAATTAAAAGCCAGATGTTTGTTTCTTCTTGGTGATTTTGATGGGTGTATCGGGTACGTCAATTCTCTTCCAGAGGGTTTGCAAAACAACAAAGGGGTGATACTGACAAAAGGCAGAGCTTTACAGAGTAAAGGCCATTTAATGGAAGCTTTACCACTCTTCCAGCAACTTTATGAAAAATATTCAGGCTCTTTCACGGATGAAAAAAACAATGGGCTGGCTCTTGGCAGGCTACTTCAGGCTGTAGGGGGCACGGGCAATCTGAAAACGGCCCTGAATATCTTTACCCGGCTGCGCACCCGAGCGGCAGGGGGTAAGGCGAACACTCCCTGTGAGAACAAGGATATTGAGTTAACACTGGGCAGAC
>NZ_SMME01000680.1 GCF_009711465.1 Parendozoicomonas verongulae
CTGTTGTGTAGTGTGTGGATCTGTTAGCCGTTCAGGGCCTCGTCGCTGTCTATGCCTACCTTCTCAGCTAATGCCTTCAGGTCTTCTACTACCGAAGCCATGGTGCCAGCGTGCGCCCAGTTTACTTCCTCTGGCTCGTAGCCCATGTGGTCTTCTGCGAGTGTGCGGATCTGGTCAAGGAGGGTGATAGCGTTTTCTTTATGCTCTACGAAGGTTTCAAGTGCGGTGGTTTTATTTTTGTCCATGCTGCTTCTCCTTACTGCGTCGTCCTTTGTTGTGTTAACAGTAGGATGACGTCCCACTTAATCCAGCTGATTGGCGATGAAATAAGCGATTCAAGAGAGAGTGAGATAAACGCATCTGTCCTCATTTTTGTAGCGGGTGGGCAAGAATAGTCAGATACAAAAAAGGAGCCAGTCCGGCTCCTTTGTCGCGCTGTGTACCCTTGGCCGTTACAGGCGAGGGCTGACCTTGCGCATGGTATAGAAAGCCACAGTGCGGCCTTTACCTTTGGCATCGTCGAGCAGGTAATCGCCTTTTTCGTATCGGATTTCAGCAAGTGCCTTTTCGTCGAAGGCAACCTCCTCACTGGCTGTTTTGAGTGTGGCCTTCCAGCCTCCGATGCAGTTCAGGCCACCTTCGGTGACAGGCTGCTCATCAATCCGTACTTCGTAGGTTTTGTTGAGCATGGCCTTGAAGTTTTTGGCGATGATCTCGGTTGAGGCGGCTGCGGTTGACTTGTTTGTAGTCTTAGTCTCTGTGGCGTTCTTGCTCATGGCTTTCTCCTTGATGTTGTTGTTCGTTGCAGTGTTCACATTAGGATGGTGTGGGGAGAAAGCGAGTTATAAGTAGTGCCTGTCCGAAAACACAAAACCCTTGGCATTACTGGCTTTTGGGGCATAATTGCCAACGAAGTTTTCTGACAGGTTCCGTTTTTCATCATGCGTCAGCCATTTGAACCACAAAAACAGCTGGGTGAAGTTGATATCTCCGCGATCCGCTTCAATGAACGCTCCCGCGATGACATTCCCCGGTTACTCCGTGGTCTCCAGCATATCTACATCACTCCGGAACTGCAGAAGGCTGTATTCCAGATCCTGGAGCAGGCCATTCCTGAAAGTGTTAACCGCAATAACGGCCGTCCTGGGATGGATCTCTGGCGTGTGCTGGTACTGGGTACACTCCGTCTCTGTATCAACTGCGATTATGATCGCCTTCTGGAGCTGGCCAATGAACATGGGACGCTTCGACAGATGCTGGGGCATGGCCCTTACGATGAACACATCTATCGGTTGCAAACAGTCTGTGACAATGTGAGCCTACTGACGCCGGAGATACTTGACCAGATTAATCAGGTTGTCGTTAATGCAGGACATCAACTGGTAAAAAAAAGATGAAGCGATTCAGGGCCGTTGCGACTCCTTCGTCGTAGAAACCAATGTGCACTTTCCCACTGATCTGAGTTTGCTCAGGGATGCCTGCCGAAAAATAACTGAAATAGTGGGAACCGCAGCTTCTGGACTGGGGGAAACACTCTGGAGACAGCAGAAATATCTGCTGAGCACACTGACCAGGCGTTACCATGCCGTCCGCAGACTCAAACATTCGACGGCCAGCAGCGAATCTCGTCGGGTTGCCAAAGCCAGCCAGATGGACGATGCCTATTTGGCCTACATACAGCACTGTAAACATATTCTTGTGAAGGGTCAGATAACCCTGTCACTACTGAAAAACGTGGTGTTAAAGACAGCAATCCGGATCAACTGGAATGGTTTATCCAGCAAGGTGCACGTCAGGTCGAGCTGATCATCCGCCGTGTTTTTGAAGAACAGGTCATTCCTCACCACGACAAAATTTTCTCATTATTTGAGCCGCACACGGAATGGATCAGTAAAGGCAAAGCCGGTGTGCCTGTTGAGTTGGGATTGCGTGTTTGCGTTCTTCAAGATCAGTTTGGTTTTACATTGCACCACCATGTAATGGTAAAAGAAACCGACGACAAAGTTACCGTACCCATGGCAAAAGGAGCCCAGAAACGCTTCCCATCGATGAATCAGGTCAGTTATGACAAGGGATTTTGGAGTCCCAAAAATCTTGCAGAACTGAATACCTTTCTGGAACATGCCGTGCTTCCCAAGAAGGGGCGGTTATCGTCCGCGGACAAATCACGAGAACGCCACCTGGAATTCCAGCGAGCCCGTCGCCGACATTCAGCCGTTGAGTGCGACATAAACTGTCTCGAGGTTCACGGCCTGGATAAGTGCCGAGACAGTGGGTTAACAGCCTTCAAGCGTTATACGGCTCTGGCAGTTGTCGGAAATAATTTGCAACGATTAGGCAAACTGTTGCTTAAAAAGGATCAGGGCAAGTCGCCTCTTCTGCAAAGAGCAGCTTGAACAGATAACACCACCGGACAGGAGCTCAGATCACTGTTGGTGAGGGTTGCCCGTGTCCGAAAATCAGTGTTCCCTGTGGATATTGTTGAAAATATCAGTTGGGTGATGGCCAAAAGTTAGAAAAATGCCGAGTTTCAGCCAATCACTTTCATACAGTTTCTACCGGTTTGAAAATTTGATGGGTTTTCGGACTGACACTAAGTAAGGTAGGGCTTCAGAGCCTCATGCTCACGATAGAGGTGGAGCAATATTTGCGTCCGCTTTATGAAGTGCCAACCCCTTATTATTTCTTCGCGTAAGTTATTCTGAACACCAACTAATGCGGGTCCCACCAGAGTAAGGAACTGCCGTCCCAGCAGAAAGATGCATGTCTTTCAGAGATCTATCGTCTACGTACACATCTGCGATGATTCGAAAATATTTACCTCTGCGCATGTTACGCAGCTCAATGGTTTGTGCATTTTCCAGCGCATTAACAGTTAGGGACTTTGCTCGCTGCGCCCCTACCTTTTCTTGAGGACATTTCCCCCTAATCTCAGGTGCATCAAAACCGTCAGCTCTAATCGGGATATTATTGCCAACAATATCAGGCCAGCCTGAGATGTGGACTCGAAAGGTGTCAGCATCGTAAACAGAGATGAGCTCTTCAACGATAGCTGTTCCATAGTCTTTATCAGATGCTGTTCCGGTTAATGAAAATAAAGTTATTACAATAAAAAGTACGGATTCTTTCATGTCTTTACTCTGCCTCCTCCAATCCTGATAAGCTGCTCAAGTCCAATGTTGGCCTGATAGCTGGGGTTTTAATACATTGCCTTCACCAAGTACGTTGAATAATAGGATAGATCTAATGCTAGGGGCTTGTTTACATTTACCTGCCTTCTGAAAAAAAATCTCGATTTGGTAGGAACTTAACTATAAATGCTTGCTCTAATAAAACTGGGTGAAGTAAGAGGTTCTTGGAATAAAGAATCTCCGATCTCCCCCTTCAGTTGGACTTTCGCTACGCGAAAGCAGGGTACTATCAATAGGATCTAATCTTTATCACTGTTCCGTACTGAAAATGCAGTTTGACATAGGGGATTAGAACCTTAGAGATTAAGAGAGGTGAATTTATGAGAAAAAGTTTTTTCCTTACCACATTAACTACTTTGTTATGTTTCGTGGCGCTACCTGTATTCTCAGATACTTTAGTAAATGGATATAATCGTAGTGATGGTACATATGTGCAGAGGCACTATCGAAGTGATCCAAATCACACAGTACGAGATAACTACTCCTATAAGGGGAATATTAACTCACATACTGGCAAAATTGGCTCAAACTATTACCGAAACTCACCCTCGTCAGAGTACTATCAGCCCAATATGAGTAATCGGAAAGGGCGAAAGCACTAGCTCTATTGGAGTAGACTTACTACGCAGGGAAAACGCATGAAAGCCCTTGCTATC
>NZ_SMME01000325.1 GCF_009711465.1 Parendozoicomonas verongulae
ACACAGGGGAAAGGCCTTTTGCCTGTGACTATGACGGGTGCAGCAAGGCGTTTACCACATCCAGCGATCTCACCAACCACAAACGCATGCACACAGGGGACAAGCCCTTTGTCTGTAACCTGGACGGGTGCAGTAAGGCTTTCACCACATCCAGTCATCTCATCGGCGCATCCATACAGGGGAAAGGCCCCATGTTTGCGACCAGAGCGGGTGCAACAAAGCATTTATCACATCCAGCGATCTCACCGCCCACAAACGCATCCACACAGCACTCAGTACCCACAAACGCACACACACCGGGCAAGCACAAACGTATCCACACAAGGGACAGGCCGTTCACAAACGTATCCACACAGGGGACAAGCCCACAAACGCATTCACACAGGAGAGAGGCCCTATGTCTGTGACCAGGACGGGTGCAACAAAGCATTTACCACATCCAGTCATCTCACCAAACATAAGCGCACACATCGCAATGTGAGAAGAGAGTGAGACAGGCGACCAGTGCCGTAAACACCAATATTACAAGAGACTGCCAGTTACGTTGCTATCTT
>NZ_SMME01000557.1:0-983 GCF_009711465.1 Parendozoicomonas verongulae
TTGAACAACTTGCCGGGATGAACCTGGTGGTTGCCATTGTCTGTAATGGTCAGGCGCTGAACAAGATTATCCTGCTCAAGTCCATCGGGAGAATTCATAACAACAACGTCAGCATCCTGATGCTGTTTATTAATCGTTTGCAGAGTCACTAAAACATCCTGATCGGAGGCAACAAACTTCAGATCAAATGCAGAGGCTGATTGAAAGGCAGGACTTAAAACGGAAGAATGGCTGACCTGTTTGTTATGAATCGGGGAAGAGGAAGCTTTCTTCTTATGTCTACCTAACTGAGAGAGAGTATGCCTGACTTTCATGACTGAATCGGAATTGCGTTTTCTTTTTCCACCACCAAGTGACGCTTTACTATCTGGAGACCTTTTCCTTGTAATAGAGTGAAATGGCTGCATTTCTAATAACCCTTGTGCTGTCTTCCCCGAATCACTGAACATATCGACAGCACAAGCCATTTTGGGTTCCACACCTCCCTCCTTTCCGGCCTGCTCGCCCATTACTTTCGCATAATGATGGCGATTGGATTTTTTCGCTCTTCAAGGAACAACGTCGGGAACATAGCCCGCTACGTGATCAGGGTTGTAACGCAGCAAGGGCGGAAAAGACGCCGCCAGACTATGCGAAAGCAATGGTTTGGGGCTTATATGACCGCATGTGTTTCCTATATGCCTGTACTTAGGGTACTGAGATACTGCTAATATCCAGTTTCAGTCCATTGATAAATTCCTGAGCGATAGTCGTCGAATCGTCCTCACCAAGAACTAGAGCATTGTGGGATTGGAAAGCTGTTCTGAGGTAATATCCGTAGATGTCCCAATCATAATAACTCGTTACCTTTTTCATAAGCGCGTTCAACTCAGCCGCTGATTGAGGAACATGGTGCCCCATTTGATGCATCGTAGGTCCGACCTGAGCATCAAGCCAACAGACAGTCACCCCTTCTCCGTTAACATGAGCTGTCTGATACAAAT
>NZ_SMME01000557.1:993-1337 GCF_009711465.1 Parendozoicomonas verongulae
CGCCCGTGGATGTCCCACTTATTAAAACTTGTTACCTCTGTCATAAGCGTGTTCAACTCAGTCGTTGATTGAGGAACATGGTGTCCTACTTGATTCATCTCAGTTCCGGCCAGAGCATCAAACCAACAGACAGTTATCCCACCTCCGTTAACATGAGCTGTCTGATACAAATAATCTGCAAAAGTCTTTTTGATAAGGTCAGAATATTCATGAGAAATAACGAATAATCGTTTACGCAATGCCTCTTCATCAGGGCGATGTTGGCAATAATGCTCACTGAACTCCTTAGCTTTCTCCATCAAACCTGTATAACGCCAGCAAATCCCGAGGGTTTGATTTCCGCC
>NZ_SMME01000557.1:1347-1415 GCF_009711465.1 Parendozoicomonas verongulae
TGCTTTCTTCATCAAACCTGTATGACCCCAATAAGGCACCCCAGACAGAATGACAGGGCGATGCTGAC
>NZ_SMME01000642.1:0-240 GCF_009711465.1 Parendozoicomonas verongulae
TATAAGGCATTTGCCAGCCTTTGCAACGAGTATAACCTCCCGTTCAACCCAGGCACGAAAGGCTAGTTGATGGGTAAGGCTGGGGCAATTTTCAAACCCGGTAAAGTTATGGACCCGGGCAGCTCCGGGGGATCCTGTCTTATTTCTTTTGGGTCCGTTTCTCCTTGCACCGGATGTTGCTGCTGCACTGGCGGTGAGAATTAAGCAGACTGACCGTATCGAAGATGAGGCCGCAGGGAC
>NZ_SMME01000642.1:250-1204 GCF_009711465.1 Parendozoicomonas verongulae
ATCGCTGCTGCACTGGCGGTGGGTTTTAAGCCGGTTGACCGAATCGAAAGTGATGCCGCAGGGGCAGGTGGTGTTCCGCTTCCCCCTGCACTGAACGTCTTTGCTGCCCTGGCGGTGAGAGTCAAGCAGGCTGACCGTATCGAAGGTGATACCGCAGGGGCAGGTGGTGTTCCGCTTCCCTTTGCATCGGACATCCCTGCTGCCTTGGCAGTGAGAGTTAAGCAGGCTAACCGAGGCGAAAGTGGCGCCACAGAGGCAGGTGGTATTCCGTTTGCCCTTGCATCGGGCGTCACGGCTGCCCCGGCGATGAGAGTTAAGCAAACTGACCGTAGCAAGGGTGGTGCCACAGGGGCAGGTGGTATTCCGCTTCCCTTTACACCGCACGTCGTTACTGCCTTGGCGATGAGAGTTAAGCAGGTTGACTGTAGCGAGGGTGGCGCCGCAGGGGCAGGTGGTATTTCGCCTCCCCTTGCACCGGACGTCCCTGCTGCCCCGGCAGTGAGCGTAAAGCATATTGACCGAATCGAAGGTGATGCCACAAGGGCAGGTAGTGTTCTGCTTCCCCTTGCACCGGGCGTCGCTACTGGTTCGGCGGTGGGATTTAAGCAGATTGGTCGAATCGAAGGTGGCGCCGCAGGGACAGGTTCTGATCCGTTTTCCTCGGTATACTGCCACCGTCTCATGACCCAATATTTCTACGGCCGGTGTTGGGCCATCGTAGTCCAAATCACTTGGGACTGTTGATGCAGCTTTATAAGCCTCTTCAATCTCTTGTCTGAAAGCTTCCCGGCAGTGAATTTCCCAGGCGTTGATATCAGCGTTAAAAGGCAGCGGAAATGCATCAACGCATTCGCCTGTTCTTATCACGTTATCTGTCGCTGACGGGGAATAAAATTTGCGGGGAGTTATGGAGCAGGTAGAGCCCTCAGCTATCAGCCCAAGGGCTTCCTTGTT
>NZ_SMME01000642.1:1243-1828 GCF_009711465.1 Parendozoicomonas verongulae
AGAATGAATTTTGTTGGGAGATGCGGAGCAGGTAGAGCCCTCTGCTATCAACCCAAGGGCTTCTTTGCCCTGGCATGGCAGCCTGATTCTGGATGGACTCCCAACCCCCTGGCAGATCAGGTTATTTTCTGGACCCAGTACACAGAATGTGTCGTTCAAAGGCTGAGCGGCGGGTGATGATGTGCGGATACGGCCTGTTGAGATGATATCGGCCTCCCCTTCACCTGTTGGCACAACAAGCGTGCAGCTACTCACCTGCTTATCTGTACTCGCATCAACAATAGTGGGAGTAACGATCAGGATAAGCCAAAGGTATAAGGCATTTGCTAGCCTTTGCAACGAGTATAACCTCCCATTCAACCCAGGCACGAAAGGCTAGTTGAAGGGTAAGGCTGGGGCAATTTTCAAACTCGGTAAGGTTATGGACCCGGCCAGATCCAGGGGGGGATCCTGTCTTATTTCTTTGTGGTCCGTTTCTCCTTACACCGGATGTCGCTACTGCTCTGGCGATGAGAGTTAAGCAGGTTGATCGAGGCACAGGTGGTGCCACAGTGACAGGTGGTGTTCCGTTTCCCCTTGCACCGG
>NZ_SMME01000642.1:2100-2367 GCF_009711465.1 Parendozoicomonas verongulae
ACAGGTGGTGTTCTTCTTCCCCTTGCACTGAACGTCGCTGCTGCTCCGCCGGTGAGCGTTAAGCAGGTTGACCGAAGCAAAGGTGGCACCGCAACGGCAGGTGGTGTTCCGTCCCCCCTTGCACTGAGCGTCGCGGCTGCTCCGGCGGTGAGTGTTAAGCAGGTTGACCGTATCGAAGGTGGCGCCGCAGACGCAGGTCGTGTTCCACTTCCCCTTACACTGGGCGTTCTTGCTGCCCTGGCGGTGAGAGTTAAGCAAGCTGGTCGA
>NZ_SMME01000642.1:2423-2630 GCF_009711465.1 Parendozoicomonas verongulae
ACGCAGGTGGTGTTCCGTCTCCCTTTACACCGGGCATATCTGCTGCTCTGGCGGTGGCTTTTAAGCTGAATAACCGAATTAAAAGTGGTGCCGCAGCGGCAGGTGGTGTTCCGCGTTCCTCGACGAACTGCCCCCTTCTCGTTTTGGCTCAATACCTCTATTTCCATGACAGGGCTATCGTAATCCAAATCATCCGGGACTGTTGAT
>NZ_SMME01000402.1 GCF_009711465.1 Parendozoicomonas verongulae
GCCTTGAAATTGTGCTTGCGCGTGAGGGGGAGTGATGGCTCTTGTCTGGAAGCAGCAGGGCTACAGGCAGGTTGGCGTAAATGATCCTGCCGTCAGCCCGTATTGCAAGTGCTGGATTAAGCAGGGAAACCTTGTTGTTGTTGGAGTGATTGCCGAGGGCACATCGAAAGAGATTAGTGCTAACTGGAACAGCCCCTTTGAGGGCGACGCCGTTGGCTCCAAATTCTCAAAGTCTGGGGGATTGCTGCAATCTGGTTCACTGACTGAATCCACCCGAGGTGTGACCACGATCACCACCATGGCCTCTCAGCAGGTGTGGGAAGGTAACGCACCCCATGCGTTTAACGTATCGCTTCAGCTTTACGCTCTGGCTGACCCAAAGGTTGAGGTCATGGATGCGCTGATGGAGCTGGAGCGAATGGCGGCACCCGAGGTTCAGGCAGTTAGCCCGGTTGGCGGCGTAACCGCTGATGGTCGGCGACTTGGGCGTGTTCCCCAAACCGTTTTTATCAATATTGGGCGTAACGTGGTCTATGGCCCGTGCGTGATTGAGAGTTTACAGCAGCCTTTGGATGCTCCCCGCTCCAGTGATGGGTACCTGATGGAGGCGCTTGTGAATCTCACTATTCAGACAGAAACCATGCTCAACCGCTCGCAGATCGCGGGCACGTATGGGTAAGGAGTGGCGTTTCACGCCCCCCCCTACAGTCGCATAAGGGGGGCACGAAATGTTCCCCCCTCATGTG
>NZ_SMME01000283.1 GCF_009711465.1 Parendozoicomonas verongulae
GATGCCACAGTCATAGATTATTACGTTAGGTCACACTACCCCCCATATAATCTCATAGGCCAACCAGTTTTTTATATCATCCTTGATGTCTATACACGGTTTATCATCGGCTGGTATATGGGCCTAGGTTATCCTTCTGGAGAATACGCAATTATGGCTCTGTTGAGCATGGCATCAGACAAGAGAGCACTTTTGGAAGAGTTAGGTTTTAGTGATGATGATCATATTGAAGAACTTTGCATGATCCGCGGCGTACCTAAACTCTTGACAATAGACCAAGCTGAGTTAAGAAAAAATTTAACTGTTAACCTTACAAAAAATCTAGGGATTTACATATCTGAGGTACCAGCAAAAAGACCAGATTGGAAAGGGGTTGTCGAAACAAGATTCAACACTTTGCAAAATTGGGAGGAAATGTACGACCCATCCAGGGGAAATTACAACAAGAAAAAATATGGCGACCCTGACATGAGATTG
>NZ_SMME01000653.1:0-128 GCF_009711465.1 Parendozoicomonas verongulae
TGCGTCCAGAGCGTCCGTCCGGGTGGTGGACTTCTCGGCTGTCGACCTGTCGGATGGCGAGCTCGTTTCCGCCTTGGCCGATGGCGAGAGCTTCCATGTTGCTGTGCGAAAACGGGATCCGGAATCAG
>NZ_SMME01000653.1:484-1046 GCF_009711465.1 Parendozoicomonas verongulae
GCTGCTATCGACGACCTTGCATGCCAGGACTCTTCTGGCGAGGAACTGGGACATCAAAGATTCAGAAGAGAGGTGCCGGACGCATCTCAGAATGTATCCATGCCCGATTTCGGCTCTGGCATCCATGTCAGCTGCGTTTCAGGCGCTAATTTTAGCTCTGTGGCGGGTTCATCCGCATTGAATTGTAGCCAAGGCACATACTATGCGTGCTCCTTCAATTCACTGAGAACCTTGGCTAACATTGGTTCATGTCTGTCCCTGCGGGCTAGGGAAAGGTGCAATTTCGTCGAATCTTGGGTCCAAGCTGAACGTTCAAGGCTGGGTGTAAAAACTGACTGCGCATATGCAGGATCAGTGACGTGCGCTTGCACGAATTGCACACAGGAATTTGGCACAAGATTTCAGAGCAGAGGTTCATGTCTTGGGGGCATTCCCGAAGTGATAAGAACCGCTTTTCAGCCTAGCTTCTTTCCGGATCCTTGTCATATCGAACCCAGGCTGGTTAATGGGGATAACACAGATTGTGCTACTTATGATCCGTCAACAAGCAGTACTACTGGCA
>NZ_SMME01000653.1:1432-1954 GCF_009711465.1 Parendozoicomonas verongulae
AAACCTTCAGGTAATGACCTCATGAAATAAAGCACTTGCCGCTGAACTCGGAGCCTGATGACCTTAAAGGCCCGCCCTGCTCCTCCGACACGCCGCCAGGACTGCGGCGGGCACAGGAGTGGTGCGGGCTCGCACGTTTTCTAAGCTGCCTATCCGGCAGTGAACATCAAAGGGCCTGCGCTGGGGCTGTACCAGATTTTCTAAGCTGCCTATCCGGCAGTGAACGAGCGCGTTCGGCGCTGTCGTTAAGCGGCATTTTTCTAAGCTGCCTATCCGGCAGTGAACTTGAATCCCAGTTGGGTTTTCTGACTGAGGCATTTCTAAGCTGCCTATCCGGCAGTGAACAACGAAAAAAAGAACTAAGGCCGGTTGCATTGTTTCTAAGCTGCCTATCCGGCAGTGAACTTTATCGTCGGACTCATAATCCGAAGCACGCTTTTCTAAGCTGCCTATCCGGCAGTGAACACCACCCTGCAACGGCAGATTGATATCCGCATTTTCTAAGCTGCCTATCCGGCAGTG
>NZ_SMME01000653.1:1964-2197 GCF_009711465.1 Parendozoicomonas verongulae
CCGTTCCGTGCTGAGCTAAACACCATATTTTTCTAAGCTGCCTATCCGGCAGTGAACTCCATCTTGATCTGTCGTGTACACCAGCGCATTTTCTAAGCTGCCTATCCGGCAGTGAACATGGGCCGGTGGCAGCGTAACCGAGAGAAAGTTTTCTAAGCTGCCTATCCGGCAGTGAACAGCATACGGGCAATGGGTAACCCTGAATAACGTTTCTAAGCTGCCTATCCGGCAGT
>NZ_SMME01000653.1:2207-2381 GCF_009711465.1 Parendozoicomonas verongulae
TGTTCCAGTCGGGCGCATCACCCGCTATTTTCTAAGCTGCCTATCCGGCAGTGAACCAGAACCATGTTGGCGTGAATGCTTACAACATTTTCTAAGCTGCCTATCCGGCAGTGAACTTCGTAATAGGGTGGGAGTACGTTTACTGTGTTTTCTAAGCTGCCTATCCGGCAGTGA
>NZ_SMME01000653.1:2733-2849 GCF_009711465.1 Parendozoicomonas verongulae
GCTTCTTCCAGATTGATTTGCGCCTGCCTCTCTAAGCTGCCTATCCGGCAGTGAACTTGCTTATGCGGCAACAAAAACAGGATAGTTAGTTTCTAAGCTGCCTATCCGGCAGTGAA
>NZ_SMME01000653.1:2859-2934 GCF_009711465.1 Parendozoicomonas verongulae
GACGCAGATGGTCATGCGCTGGTTGTTCTTTTCTAAGCTGCCTATTGCATATTCTGGCATCACTTGAACAGTCAT
>NZ_SMME01000663.1:0-1647 GCF_009711465.1 Parendozoicomonas verongulae
GGGATCAGAGCCACTTCCCGCGGGCAGCAAGATTCCTGTGCCGGGTAGAGAAGAGCATATTCGGAAATCGTCTCAAGGGTCGTGTCCCAGGGGGCCGCCGGACCATCGGGGCCGCCATGACGAACCAGGTGGCTTATCAGGTGCTCTGGCAGCCAGTTCCTGTGAACCTTAGGATCGGCCGTTAAACACACCCAGGGAGGAGTGCCCGGGCGCAGATGTCTTTCTGAAAAAATCACCAGTGGCCCATAGTGATTGAACCAATTCCGACAGGCTTCCGGCCCAGTGTCGGGAAGAGGGTACCTCTGCAGAGAAACATAATGACTATCCATATTGGGGGGAATTGGTTTTTCTCGTAGCCATTCCGGGTGCCTGGACAAAACAGGCTCTGGAATCAAGTGTGTGGCGTCTGGAAACTGCTGTATAAACTCTGCACACAGTTTTTCGGTACGCTTGGCCACAGGCAGCCCTGCCAGCCAGTGAAAAAAACGGCTCCGGTGTGGCATCAGAGCCGGAAAGCGTTCCAGGAAATTCTCAGGGTAGTAGTCACTCGTATCAGATTCACTATTAATCGCCGGTGCCTTCAGCAGAAGCTTTTGACACATGGCCGACGTATGCATGTGCTCTGGGATATCTTGTATGCGAGGTAACGGTTCGCTCTCCATTGCCTGTTTCACCATATTCAGCGTGATACGGTGCTTGGGAATATAACGCAGAGCCTCCCCCTCCTGGATCAGTGCCACCCTGCACAGTTTGCTGTACCCAGGGTCCAGATCGTTTTTAAAATGCGTGATCAACTCAGGGATGAGTCGGACAGCCTGCTCTTTCATGGCCTGGGTACAGTGATGGTGTGGCACCTTCACGATAGCTGAGGGAGCCGCCTGCACCAAAGCTTCAAAGTCTATGGGGTGGTCAGGAAACATCGTGAACACCTCGAGAAGAGTCTGTTTATTGCTGGCGATGCAGGTATCAAGAAAGGCCGGGGTGAACAGTTCGGATGGTAGATATTTGAGCATGCATGGCGATTCCTTCACGAGCAGGGGGCCCAGTTCGTGATTAAAGAGGGCATTCCTCAGTTCTTTGGGCAGGGATAAAAACAAATTGGCCAGCGAGTAGTCAGGCAATAGCGTTCTCAGACTGTCGCGCATTGACTCGGGAGAGGCTGTTATGCGGATGCCCAGACTATTGGGGTCCAACCCCTCTTTTATCATACGCAGCGCCTGGAGCGGGTCACTGACTTCACCAGTCTGATACAGGCTTTTCAGTACCGCGGCAGAGTACTGGTTATGAGCAATAAGCGCTGCCGGGGGCGCAAGAGAGATGGAATAGCTGGCGAGGGGAGTTGTGTCCATGGCCGTCAACGGTTCGCAACCAGTCGTTTCCAGGTGCTCAAGATTTGTGACCGGATAAGCAGAGACTTCTTCGGGAGAGGGGGCGGCAAAAGGCTGTGAAACAGTTGAAAACGAGCAGCTATCCATTATCAGTATCCTTTCCGGTTTATTCCAAGTTACTGACTACCCATGAACAAATCATAAATAACCAGTCATTCAGACCTGTTTGGGGTATCAAAGTTTCAGTAACTAACACTGGTGTAAAGGTGTACTGTCAGGCCCTTCCAGTCGGTCTGCCAATTTATAAGCCAGCAGGTAG
>NZ_SMME01000663.1:1657-1800 GCF_009711465.1 Parendozoicomonas verongulae
TGGTGAGGTGTTTTGCGTCCGTGGTCATCAGCGGCCTGCAACCAATTGTCTCTGGGTATTCAGGGCTTGTGGCCGGATGAGCAGAAATTGCTTCAGGGGAGTGGGCGGTAAAGGGCTGTGAAACAGTTGAAAACGAGCAGCTA
>NZ_SMME01000663.1:2100-2509 GCF_009711465.1 Parendozoicomonas verongulae
GAATTAACATTATTGTACAGGTGTGCTGTCAGGCCCTTCCAACCGGTCTGCCAATTTATAAGCCAGCAGGTAGAAACCCCGGATCAGGAAAAACAGCGGCATTTTAAAGGTGGTTAAGGCTAGGTGATCCCGGCCCTGAGTACCGGTAAAATCATCGGGATAGGTGCGATAATGTAAGGGGTGTTCAGGGTAGAGTTTACGGCAGGGGCGCCCGGTATCTCGCAGGTGCCTGGCGAAACATTCTTGGCCTTCACGATTCTGAACGGCACTCCAGTAAAGAATCTCCCTGGCGGTACTGTTAAGCCACAGCTTATAGCACCGGAGGTTTGGAAACAGGTCTCCTAACCGGGTCTCATCCCCCAGAAGACTCTGTAGAAAGCTGGTGAAATGGGTGTCTATCCAGTCAGCC
>NZ_SMME01000663.1:2686-3218 GCF_009711465.1 Parendozoicomonas verongulae
TTGGGCAACGGTTGGAAATTGCCAGCTACTGTCTTTCCATAAATGCATGCTGTTAATCGTGCCATAGAACTCTGCATCTCCGATATCCCGTAATCCGGTAAATCCCCAGTCTGACTGCTCTGTAGCCTTGGTATCCCAGTAACTGAGGCAGCCAGGAAAGGCTCTGATGACTGAGCGGGGGGCTGTGAATAATTCCGGTAGTAAAATTTCTTCCCTGTTTTCTGTAAAGTTGTGGAGCAGGGCAGCTGTTGAACTGTGTAACACCCCAAGGCTGCTCCACACCCCCAGATCATGGAACGTACGAGCCATCCCCTCTTCCGCCTTTTTGACACTGCCGCTGGCATCCTTTTGCCAGGCCAGGCAGCCGTAGTCCTGATTATGGGTAGTAAACTCGAAGGCCAGATAATAGCGGTTGTCTTGTTCTTCCGTTTTTTCCCCTCGAATAGCCAGTTCGGACTGTAGTCCTCTAGCCTGCGGATCGGGGAGCATGGTGACAGGTACACGCCAGAACGCCTGAGGCATGGGGATCTCA
>NZ_SMME01000517.1 GCF_009711465.1 Parendozoicomonas verongulae
GTGCAGCAGTAAAACCGACTGCAACTACCTCTAACAAGAGAGGGCCTACAGGAAATACTGAGAGCTCTGATCTGCCAGAGTTATCCATTCACAAAAGGAAAGTAGAAAAAGTACCTGATGCTTCTGCTATTGAGACATTGCGAGAAGGCATCACTGATGTAGCAGCACTCTTCACAACAGCTTCAAAGTCAGCCAATCATCGGTTGTTCCATCAGTACCTCTCCGACTTGCTGACCACTCTTGAGGCCTACGAAAGCCAAACCATCCCAGAGAAAGCAGTAGATGACTCACTTATCGAGGACATATTTCCATCAACAGAAGATAGCCAGCTAAGAAACTATCTTTTAGAGCTTACAGGTGAGCTTTCCGATATAAAGATAAAAAGAACTTTCGTTAACCTCGATAAGTGCTTTATCAGAAAGCTTGCAGAGTATCTTCAACAAAGCCCCTGTCTGGAAATTTATGCGGGTAATGGCTGGTTAACTGATGAGCTGGTGAAATCCGGTGCAAACATAACAGCAACAGATAACTACTCATGGTTTGACAGCGGTGATATGGGCAGAGAGTTCACACGAAATGTTCAGAAAAAGTCAGCCTACGAAGCGGCCTCGGACTTTGCCAAGGCCACAATGAGCGAGCCTGAAGCCACAATTCTCTTCGGTTTTCCTATTCATGACGATCCCTCATCGAAACTGGATGAGATTTTCCAGGTTATTCTGCCTCGCCATCCAAATATGAGAATCATCTCTATTGATGCGAACCTGCCTGAGTGGCAAGCCCCCCAAAATGCAGTGGTCACAGATTTAACCGAACGCTTGAACTACACACCCTACTCATTTATTGGGGAACGGGTTATTGAGTACCGTACAATGCCCAGCCAACAGCTTAAACCAAAAGGGCGCACAAAAAAATCCGCCCGGCTACAGGATGCTCGTCCCGCTCACCTGCCTGAATAAGTCACTGGGCGAAGCTGGCTTTTTTGTTACGCCCTCTAACAGCGTTCACAAAACATTTTCACGTGCGGGGTGTCTGAAGAAAACCAGTCACAGCCAGATATCTGACACTCAAAATGGAATCAATAGCTGCTAAATCTCAATCAACATTAAGCACGGGAGGCACACCTCAGACAACTTCCAGTGCAGCAGTAAAACCGACTGCAACTACCT
>NZ_SMME01000438.1 GCF_009711465.1 Parendozoicomonas verongulae
TAGGGCCTGTTGAGGTTTTACATCGGCAGCCAGACTATACAACACGCCATGGCAACAACGCTGACATAATTACGCTTTAATTTGTCATACCGTGTTGCCAGACCTCTGAAGTGCTTGAGGCGAGCAAAAATATTCTCTACCAAGTGGCGATGCTTATACAGATGCCAGTCCATATCCTGGTTACCTGTTTTTGACCCCTTTCTCCTTGGAATAACCACTGCAGCGCCCTTTTCTGTAATTTTATTGCGAACCTTTTGGCTATCGTAACCCTTATCTGCAATGACAACCTCTGCCTGAGGGGCTTGATCCAGTAGGTCTGGAGCTGCTGTGCAGTCGTTGATTTCACCGCCTGACACCTCAAAGCCAATGGGCAATCCAAACCCATCAACAGCCATGTGAATCTTACTTGTTAAACCTGCTCGACTTTTCCCGATGGCCTCGGGCTTTCCGCTGGCAGCACCACTGCTGTGTTGATGTGCTTTGGTATAGCTACCATCAATAAACATCCATTCGAGGTCTGGGTCTTGTACCAAAGCTCGAAAAATCGTTAACCATTTTCCCTTGGCAGACCACTCATTAAACCTTGTAAAAACAGTGTTCCACTTCCCAAATGCTGCGGGAAGGTCTCTCCATGGGCATCCTGTACGAATGCGATACAGCATTCCCTCAACCGATAATCTCAGTGCAGGGTTGTCATTAATGCGGACTTGCTTGAGAATTGGTAACAGTTTCATCCAGTGTTCGTCACTGAGCATGAGGCGGGGCATAACAGGTTCGTAGTCTGGCTGGTGTGGTAACCGCAAGACTACGGATCTGTCAGCCTTTCTCAAGTCCTGTCTAAAACCTCAACAGGCCCTAG
>NZ_SMME01000773.1:0-314 GCF_009711465.1 Parendozoicomonas verongulae
TGGAAGCTGTGTTACCGGGAACCTTGTCAGTCAGTGATCCTATACCTTTAGCCAGGAAACATCATTATGCTCAAACCTCCCTGACGTTAGAAGATAAAACGTGGCTCTTGTTACCCAGTATGGCCCCCGATGAAACGATCATTGCTATGCGCACCGAGCCTGAAAAGGTATACAGCGTCATGAAGGATCGCTATAGTGGGTTGCATATGGTGCTTATTCCAGAGGCGCAGTCCGGTGAAGAGGTCATTGTCCACTATATAGTGGAAACCAGGGACACGACTGCAGACACGGAGGAAACAGAAGACGTACTGGTT
>NZ_SMME01000773.1:532-771 GCF_009711465.1 Parendozoicomonas verongulae
CGCCCCGGAATTACTGCCAGCCCTTCCCAGGAAACAAAAAACAGAGTTACTGGCGATAAAGGATGCCCGGAGTCAGAGACAACGTGTCACACGTATCACGAATTATTGTTGGCGTTTCAGAGGAACATCGGCAACCGAGGAGAAAAACCTGTTATTTTTCCTGCTGAAAGAAAGGCAGGGGTCCTGCCGTCACCGTGCCTATGCATTTGTCGCTCTGTGCCGCTATTTCAATATTCCGG
>NZ_SMME01000773.1:1047-1599 GCF_009711465.1 Parendozoicomonas verongulae
TGCACTGGCAAAGGCTCTTGGTATTAGTCAGGAACAACTGAGTAGGTCGGTACAAAGCGGTACGGCATTGCCGACAAGTGAGAAATCCGCTCTATCTGTCGATACTGTTGTACAAAATCTCTGGTTTCAGAAGGCAGACAGTAACGCATTTGTCCTGGGGAGTGAATTATTAAAAAGTGAGGATAAACCGGATTTCAGGAAGTGTTCTCTGTTAGGCCACTGGTTTGGTGACAGTAGCCCACTCGCTTGGGCAATAGATGGTTTGGTTCGTTCGGGGCAACCTGTTGATATTGTGTTGCAAGAGCTTCAGGACTTACACGAAAAAATGGTCCAGAGCGGCTTAGTCAGCCGCTGCGACTGGCAATATTCCATGGCCTGTATACTCACCCCCCTGAGCATCTGTTCACCTCAACTTATAGCTATTGCTCGGGTCGTTATTCAACAAAATTGGCTTGAACCGGCCGATTGCCCTGCTAGTAGAGCAGAGACACTTCATAACCTGTTGAAAAAACTGGACGCTGTCAATGAGCTTAAACCATTGGTACAACGCCT
>NZ_SMME01000773.1:1609-1908 GCF_009711465.1 Parendozoicomonas verongulae
AAGAGTCAGTCAGTATCGCTCTGCCATTCTGCTTGGGGCTCCCAAGTGGAAGAATACAAGCCTGGAGAAGAAAGCTGATGAGCTCAGTGAGCATTATTGCCAATCTTGTCCTGATAAAAAGGCATTACGTGAACGGTCATTCGCTATTTCTCGTAAATATTCTGAGCTTATCAAAGAAGCTTTCTCAGATTATGTGTATCAGACAGCTCATGTTAATGGAGGGGGGATAACCGCCTGTTGGATTGATGCTCATGTCGGATTTGCGATACATCAAACAGGACACCATATTCCTCAATCAG
>NZ_SMME01000773.1:1918-2134 GCF_009711465.1 Parendozoicomonas verongulae
CTGAAAAACTGGTATGTCCATTTCCTGGGTAAGAAAAGAGTTCAGGGCTGCTACACCAAGCAGATACTGGACGCTGTTTCGCCCTTAACTCTGCCAATCTACAGTGGGTATTCACCTACGCTGGAAGACGGCCTGAAAATAGATAATCTGACACTCTCCTGGACAGATGAGCCGGAAGGTGTTCCCGATATAGGCAGGTTGCTCACTGGTCTCCCT
>NZ_SMME01000773.1:2144-13669 GCF_009711465.1 Parendozoicomonas verongulae
CGCGCTTATGACGAGGGTCACAAGTCATTATTCGAAGGGCACTCATGAGCGTTACCTCAGAGCAGCTTTCCGATCCCATGATGCTCTGGTTCTTGATGAGGGCAGTTTGACGACTATCGCTCAGGAATTTATTAATGGACTGAAACTGGATACTAAACCCTGACCATTGCTTTCGCATAGTCCGCTGGTGTCTTTCTCCACTCTCGCTACGTCATAACCCTGGCCACGTAGCGGGCTATGCTCCCAGTTTTGTTCCTTGAAGAGCGAGACAATCAACTTGCCACCATTATGTGAAAGTAACGCAAACCTTGCTATTACGTTTTGTTGTCGTTTATTGTATCGCCCCTGAGTTTTGTCACTGACCAAATCTTACTGGGCAAATGAAACGTACTGCCCCGACTGCAAAAATATCAGTCAACCTGCTCCTCATGATGAGTGGGTTTGTTGTTATGTGTTTTTTACAGAGCTGATTCCGTCCAGATCAAGAATCCATTTTACCCAATGTGTGTTTAGAGAGTAGCGCTGACTTCTGATTGATTTCGAAGATGGCGGTGTGTGAATCAACTCTGGCCTGAATGTTATTTACGCTGCTGAGCGATGAGTCTGAGTGGCTGGTTTGGATATTTTCATGGAACAACTTTTTCATCTGAGAATAAAGGTGGTGCTTGCTGCCATCACCCTGATAAGCTCGTTATTGGCATCAGGGTTGGCCGGTGCTGTAGAAACCGGATGGTTAACTAGCCCGGAACACCCTCCCGCAAAAGCCCGCCTGGTGATTACCGGGCAGGTTGATCCCGTTCAAAAAACCGTTGAAGGCTTTTTAGAAATAGCCCTGGAAGGGGACTGGAAAACCTATTGGCGCAGCCCCGGTGAGGGCGGCATTGCGCCTTCAATTGACTGGGGTCAGTCAAGCAATCTTTATCATGTAGACTGGCACTGGCCTTTCCCGCAACAGTTTGACCTGCTGGGGCTACACACCCTCGGCTACAAAGGCGACACGGTGATTCCATTAACTCTGCATGTGCAGGACTGGAATCGTCCTGTCTCAATTAATGCGCAATTCCGGTTGTCATCCTGCACAACCATTTGTGTACTCACCGACTATCCACTCACGCTAGCGTTTACGCCGAGTGAGCTGGTAATGTCTGAACCCGATCTGTTTACTTATGCTCAGGCTATAAGCCGTGTGCCTGGACCCTCTTCACAGTTAAGTCACATCACTGCATATTGGAATGCTCAACGTAAACAATTGACCGTACAACTGTCAAAAGACTCTGGCTGGGATATGCCCGAAGTGATTGTTGATGGACAAACGGAGGATGCTCAGGAATATACCTATAAGCTTCTCAGTAGCAAGGTGGATGGCCATCAGCTCTCTGCGATATTTTCAGTTTCAAGCTGGTTGGGAGATATCAATTTTGATCAGCAGTCTGTTGCTGTTTCTATTAAAGATGAAGCCTTCCTGGCTGAACAGAGTGTAGGTGTGAGTAATGGCGCGTTGCCTGTGCAGGGTGGGAGTTCCCTTCTCCACGTATTGTTCTTCGCGTTTCTGGGCGGTTTGATTTTGAATGTTATGCCCTGCGTTCTTCCCGTTCTGGGAATGAAATTAAGTAGCGTGATATCGGCCTATGGTCTTGAGCGCCGTCAGATTCGAGGGCAGTTCCTCGCTAGTGCTGCAGGGATATTAATATCGTTCTGGCTGCTTGCTGGCTGTCTGTTGGTTTTGAAGTGGACGGGAAATACTGTTGGATGGGGTATTCAATTTCAAAACCCATGGTTTATTGGTTTTATGGTTTTGGTGACAGGGCTTTTTGGTGCCAATATGCTGGGTTTATTTGAGATTACTCTGTCGTCTGATCGCAGTACCTGGCTGGCTTCCAGAGGTGATAACTCTTACAGCGGCCATTTTGTGCAGGGTATGTTTGCCACTCTACTGGCTACTCCTTGTTCTGCCCCGTTTTTGGGAACGGCAATTGCGTTTGCGCTAGCGGCTAACTCCGTACAAATGCTGACGGTTTTCACCGCCTTGGGTGTGGGGTTGGCGTTCCCCTGGATTCTTGTTGCGGGCTTTCCTGGTGTGGCTGCATTCCTTCCAAAACCTGGTGCGTGGATGAACCGGGTAAAGTATCTGTTTGGCAGTATGATGCTGCTGACCAGTGTGTGGCTGCTCACTTTGCTCAGTAACCACGTACCGGTACTGTGGTTGATGGGGGCTGGTGTGCTGCTGGCGGGGGCTGTTATTGCTCTTATCGGTAAAGTGCACGGGGCAAAGACTGCATATATTTCGATGACAGGTTTGGTGGCTTGTTTACTGTTTACTGGGCTGATTCGATTTCACGGTTCAGCTGTGCCGTTAGAAGATAACCTGTCATGGCAACCTTTGTCGTCTGAATTGATAGAGCAATCTGTCCGTGAAGGAAAAACTGTTTTTGTGGACGTGACAGCACAGTGGTGTGTGACCTGCAAAGCCAACAAGTTAGGCGTTATTCTTCAGGAGCCGGTTTACTCTACTTTAAAGAATAAAGGTATTGTTTTAGTGCGAGGGGATTGGACTCGGCCAAGCTCCGTAGTGACTGATTTCCTGAAGCGGCACAACCGTTTTGGTGTGCCATTTAATATTGTCTATGGCCCTGGTGCGCCAGAGGGAATTGCATTGCCGGTTATTCTTTCCGGGCCATTGGTCCTGGATGCTATTGCCGCAGCTCAGGTAAAGACTGACTTGTGAAAAAGAGTTTGTCAGCCCTGCACTTAACTGGGGGAGCCGGTTTTATCCTGCAGTGGCCGTGTCAGAGTGGGGCATATCTGTCACTCCAACCATTTGAATTGTTAAGGCGGGGCAGGTCGAAAACGTGACAACTGGTTTTATGCCCCCTTTGCTTTACTTACCCGTATTTTTTCTCAGTAGGACATATTTCATGTTTAAAAAAATTGTTGCAACGATGGTTGTTGCTTTGGTTTCCATAGTTCAGGCCGCCTGGGCAGAAAGCTCTCAGGAGCAAAACGTAAAAATTGATGCCATCGTTAAGATGCTGAAGGCGAACCCTGATGTGATTGATGGTTTGTATTCAAGCCTGAATACCTACCTGGATCAGCAAAAAGTTTTCCAGGAGCTTTTGAGCAGTCATCTCGCTTATATGACGAGCGAACGCCATTCTTTTATAGGGGCTAATGGGGCAGACGTCACACTGTTCAATATCTCTGATTACAGCTGTCCTTACTGCAAAAGGCTGGATGCCGAGTTGGAGAAGTTGGTAAAGGCTTACCCGCAGGTCAGGGTTGTAAACATCAACGTGCCGGTGAAAGAGGCTGCTTCTGAAGTGAATTCATCCAGCTTTGCATTGAATGTATGGCAGCATGACCGTACGAAATTCAAAGAAGTGAATGCGCTGCTGATTGCCAAGCCGGGTGTTCACAATGCTGCTTCTCTGGCGAAGATCGCCAGGAAAACAGGCACTGAGCAATACTTGAAGGCTGATAAAGAGATTAACCAGCAGCTGTCTGAAAACTTTGCCTTGTTTAATCGCTTTGGTTTACGTGGCACTCCCGGGCTGATTGTGGGTGACCAGCTTATTCGTGGTTATATTCCTTACCAGCAGATAGAGCAGTTACTTAAGCCACAACTGCTTAAGAAAGCTTCTGGAAAGTAAGTGAATAATTGGGTCAGGCATTTTACTAGCGACTACATTTCATCGGTCATTACCGTTACCTTTCGGATGGAAGCTATTTATGAAATGTCATCGTCTGTTTTCTCTGAATCTAGCCTTGGCTCTTCTTTCAGGATTGCTGCTGCCACTGCCTGCCAGGGCAGATTTGAATACTTTGCTGAGCTGTGCCTCACGGATTGTCTATAACCATCTGGGTGGTGTGAATGAAGTAAAAATGCTGGCTTCATATATCGAAAGAAATGAAATGGGGCAGGAGAACTGCCAGGACGGTCAGCCCTTTTCCTCCCACTGTCTGATACTCGAGCAGCAGCTGAAATCTTCGCCACCTTCTGAGGCAGCCGCTTATAAGGACATGCTCGGTAATATTGGCCTCACAAGAGGGGTTCAGAACCTGTTTACAGGATTTGCTGAGCCTGTTTACCGCTGTATATCTGTTGGTGGTTATGGTGGTTTACAGCTTTTTGTGGGCGTTGTGGGAGTGCTTGATCTTGCAAAATGTAAGAGCACTCTGGGGAATAGCTGGTTAGAGATACGTCCCGGGTTGGAGCTGGGCCTTGCCTATGGTGGAGATCTGGGTATCGGCGGCTCACTGGGGTGGGACAGGGAGGTCAGATATACCTCCTGGCCTTTTTCCCTCACGCCGCGTACATCCCTTGATATTGGCAGTTTGATTGGGATTCGCCTGACCAGCCGGGGACAGCTGGTGCCAAACACTGTGAGCGCTGGAATATCGGCAGGTGGTAAAATCGGTGTAGCTATGGGAGGGCAGGTGAATATCACCTTACTGCCTCTTGGCACAGATTATGAGTATTTGAAAAAACGTCTTGGGTCAGTTGAGGTTTTATGAGCTCGATCATAAAACCTCAACTGACCCAAGCTATGAAGGGCTAATTAACTATGAATAGTCCTATTACATCGAGCTATATAGCACGATCCTTTTAAGCCTTTGTGTGAGTTTCATCTAGACTTCCTCCCCGGCTGTAGAGGGGGTTCTTTTAAAGGCCTCTCTGTAGTCTCGCAATAACAGGCCGAATCTACTTAAGACAATTCCAAATCGGCTGATAACGAGATCTTGCTGTTTTCCTGTAGGGAAGCAGGCTGGGGAGGTGTTATGCAGGTAGAACCCGCAGTTCTTATTACGTTTCTGGTGTATTTTCTGGGTATGCTCGGTTTAGGGCTTTTGGCCTGGCACAGAACCAATACCAGTGAAGATTACTTTCTTGGGGGGCGTTCTCTGGGGCCGTGGACAACGGCTCTCAGTGCCAGTGCATCGGATATGAGTGGCTGGTTGCTCCTGGGGCTGCCCGGTTATGCCTTTGCTGCTGGCATGGAGGCTTTCTGGCTGGCCGGGGGGATTTTGCTGGGAACCTGGTTGAACTGGCTGCTGGTTGCGCGCCGCCTGCGGGTGTTCAGCGAGGCGGCCGGTAATGCTTTGACCCTGCCAGAATATTTCACCAACCGTTTCCATGATAAAAGCCGGGCACTGCAGATGATTTCTGCGGGCTTCATTATTCTGTTCTTCCTGTTTTACACCAGTGCCGGGCTGGTAGCTGGTGGCAAGCTGTTTGAAACCGCCTTTGGGCTGGATTATAAAATGGCCGTTATCATTGGCTCTGTCAGCGTTATTTCCTACACCCTGTTTGGAGGCTATCTGGCCGTATGCTGGACTGACTTTGTTCAGGGGCTCATGATGGCCGCTGCTCTTGTCGCTGTGCCTCTGGTGGTGATTGACCAGGTGGGTGGCCTGAATCAGGTAATAGGTACGCTGGAATACCATAACCCTGAGCTATTGAGTCCATTTACCAATAAAGAAGGCGACCCTCTGGATATCGTGCTGATTCTCTCTCTGCTCGGATGGGGGCTGGGGTACTTTGGACAGCCTCACATTCTTGCGCGCTTCAAAGGCATTCGCAGCCAGAAAGATATGCCAGTTGCCCGTGCTGTGGCTGTCGGGTGGAGTGGTATCTGTTTGATTGCTGCGATGTTTGTTGGGTTGGCTGGTTTTGTGTACCACCTGGAAACCGGTATGAAAGTGGATGACCCTGAGCAGATTTTCATGGTTCTGGTCGGCACTCTGTTTAACCCGGTTGTAGCCGGTATTCTGCTGGCAGCGATTCTTGCGGCGGTAATGAGTACCGCCGATTCCCAGTTGCTGGTGTGCTCAACGGCTTTTGCAGAAGATTTCTACAAAGATATGTTTCATCCGGAAGCGGACCAAAAACGTGTACTGTGGATCGGGCGTCTGGCCGTTGTGGGTATTGCCACAGTAGCAACCTTGCTGGCACTGGACCCGGAGAGCAGTGTGCTGGGTATGGTGGCTTACGCCTGGGCCGGGTTCGGTGCGGCTTTTGGCCCGGCACTGATTATCAGCCTGTTTTGGGACAAGATGACTCGCAATGGCGCGCTGGCAGGTATTGTTTCCGGTGGTTTGATGGTGGTGATCTGGAATCAGTTCAGTGGCGGTGTGTTTGATCTGTACGAGTTGATTCCCGGGTTTATAGTATCGTGCCTGTCCATCGTGCTGGTAAGCCTTGCAGACCAGTCCTCATCTTCGGAGGCGCAGGGAATCTTTGCCAGAGTTAAGCGGAATCTGGATGTAGTCGACACATGAAATGCGGATAAGTTGGGTCAGTAGGTGTTGACCCAGCTATACACTCCTGATAATAAGTACATTCACAAGCATCTTGCCCGGGCGTCTGTCCGGGCTTCTTCATAAGAGAACAACAATATCAGGCTTTCACCAGCCTGCACCATAAGTGTGGCTACGTGTCAGAGAGCCAGAAGGAGCAGCTATGACCCAGTTATCTTCATCGGAGCTGATGGAACTCGAACAGCGCTACGGTGCCCACAACTACCACCCTTTGCCTGTTGTTCTGGATAAGGGTAAGGGAGCCAAGGTCTGGGATGTGGAAGGACGTGAATACTATGATTTCTTATCCGCATACTCTGCGGTCAACCAGGGCCACTGCCATCCAAAAATCGTGCAGGCTGTGGCTGAACAGGCAGAGCGTTTAACTCTCACCTCCCGCGCATTCTACAGCAGCTCTCTGGGCGTGTTTGAAAAATACATGACCGAATACTTTGGCTTCGACAAGGTACTGGCCATGAATACCGGCGCAGAAGCGGTAGAAACAGCCATTAAGCTGTGCCGTAAGTGGGCCTATCAGAAGAAGGGCATCGAGTCCCATAAAGCGCGCATTCTGGTGTGTGATGGTAACTTTCACGGCCGCACGACTACGATAATTTCCTTCTCCAACGATGACGAAGCCCGTGCAGATTACGGCCCCTATACCCCCGGCTTCACCGGTATTCCTTATAACGATTTGGCTGCCATGGAAAAAGCCATTCAGGCTGGTGACGTCGCCGGTGTTCTGGTTGAACCTATTCAGGGTGAAGCGGGTGTGATTATACCCGACGACGGTTTCCTTACCGGCGTGCGTGAACTGTGTACAAAACACAATGTGCTGATGATGGCGGATGAAGTACAAACCGGTATCGCCCGTACCGGCAAGCTGCTCGCTGTAAACCACGAAGGTGTTCGCCCCGATGTACTGATTCTGGGTAAGGCATTGTCTGGCGGGGTGTACCCTGTATCGGCCGTGTTAGCGGATGACGACATCATGCTCTGTATCCGCCCCGGTCAGCATGGCTCCACATACGGCGGCAACCCCATGGCCTGTAAGGTGGCGATGGCGGCTTTGGATATTATCCGTGATGAAGAGCTGGCCCATAATGCAGACGTTCGTGGTAAAGCCCTGCGTGCAGGTTTGCGTGAGATTGATCATCCACTGCTGAAAACGGTACGTGGCCGTGGCCTGCTGAATGCCATTGATATTGAGCCTGCCAATGGTATCGATGCCTGGGAAGTGTGTGTGAAGCTGGCGGAAAATGGTTTGCTGGCCAAGCCAACCCACGAACACACTATCCGTTTTTCACCACCGCTGGTGATGACTGCGGAGCAGATTCAGGAGTGCATTGGCATTTTGAAGAAGACGTTTGCAGAGCTTTAAAATGAAAAAGGCCCTGACTCATTGAGCAGGGCCTTTGATTATCTGGGTCGCATCTACTCCAGAAGCATGTAAAAAGGCCAGTATAATGCACCTGCAACGAGTACCCACAGGGCAACATCTCCAATAACTTTCTCCATTCTCAAGAGACGACGGGATAACTTCCGATTCACAACGGCTTCCTTGCTGATCAATAAAATTTAAGGGGAATGGGCAACTGCTTCAGAATGCCTGTTGAGTCGCCACAAACCTTAGTTAAGACGACCTCAAGAGAATTGCGACCAGCAATTGATAACTATTTCTTATGGTTTACTCCGATAGACTGGTTTTCAGCAATAAGCCTCCATGAAAGTGTTTATGCAGCTCTTATATGGGCTGAGTTGCTTTCGCGAACGGATTAGTAAAAGTGGAGGAGTGTCCGGCCAGAATTACTCCTGGATGACGGCACTGAACAGCTCTGCGTACTTTGTTCACTTTTTTTTTGGGAATATCCACCAGAACCAGACAGGCTCCAGAATCAATATCTTTCTGAAAGCGCGCAATACGATAGTTCAGCCGAGACATGCCCGCCAACCCGCCAGACCAGGCCCCAAACAAAGTAAACAGCAGTACGGTGAATAGCATTTCTGCATGACCAAATGAGTCCGGTATAAGCTGCAGGGAGTGAGTTGCCAGGCTCCAGATAAGGCTGAGAGCCAAACCAATCAGTGCACCACGTTCTCCGAGGTAGATCAGATTGTAACGCTGAAAAAAGTGGACTGGATGAATATGATGGTGGTAGAGACCAGCATCATCGGCACTTAAACCATGGATATGCCACTCTCCAACACCGGCCCTGCGCAGATCACTAATTAGAGCATCGGCTTCGTCAACGGAGTGGGTAAGGTAGTAGAGCCGCTTCATAACCAGACTCTCCGATAGATGGATAACCCAGTATACGAAGCGCAGAGGCAGGCAATAAACGGATTCGATCTTTCAATAGATCGTTCCGTTCTCAAGGATGACGATCAGGATATGTTGTGAGTCTTGGTGGCAGGTCGAGATAAGCGATCCGCTTCCCAGGGCACTGGCGCGAAGAACCGTAAGGCCAGCCACTCCCCCTTGGGCAAGGTTTCCCGTGCCTCCCTGATGGCTTTGGTCAGCTCAGGCATGCCAACGAAGATCTGATCAATAATCATACCCCCATCGGAGCTATAGGCGCGCACCGGATCGAGCTGTTTCGGCTGATTAACGTAGCTGGAGAAGTAGACTTTCTGGTCGCTCCTATCAGGCTGGCTCGGCCAGGGTTTTTGCACTTCATGGATGCCTTCTAATTATTGATTGTTATAGTTTTTGGTTTCTGAACAGGCAGGAAGTTTACCTTGTGAGTCAGAGAGGGGCTCACCGTAAATTTGTTGGTCAGTCAATTTGGCCAGATACACCTTTCGAGGTTTGGTGTATGACCTGCCGATGTCCATATTGTGGGATAATGAACTGATTGGATCAAAAAAACAGTGGAATTTACTGTGCTGCGAAGTGGCAGTATTAGCTGTTGTGTTGTTGCCATCTTGTGTTTTCAGGTTGTTTCACGTTTTCATAACAAGTGTTCCCGATATGAAGCAGTTTTGTAAATAATGGTTTGTTGAGGTAGTGATGAATATAAAGAATGATAAAACCATCCCATCCTGGGATAACAGCGCGATTTACTCTGGATTTGATGATCCAGCGATAGAGGCGGATATTGCCCGAATTCAAGCGGGTACAGAGATCATCGCAGAGTTGGCCGCTCAATTGAAAGAGCCTCTTCTATCTGAACAGTTTGAAATCCTGGAAGAGATTCTGGTGACTCATGATAAAACCAGAGTCCTTCTTGCCACCCTTTTTACATACGCAAGCTGTGCCACAAGTGTAGATGTGACCAATATTGCAGCTAAAAAGCTTTCGGTGCGCATGGGGAGTATTGGGTCAGAGCTTACTCAGGCGTTTACTCTTGCCCGGCAGTTAATTCTGAAAACGGATGACGTGACGTTCGAGGCCCTGTTTCAGCGCTCCGCTGTTCAGCCCCAGCACTTCCACTTCTCCCATGAGCGTAAGCACAGTCAATATTACCTGACAACTCAGGAAGAAGTGGTGCTCTCGGCGGTGCAAACCGATGGCTTGCACGGGTGGGGTCGTTTATACAGCGAGTTGGCGGGTAGTCTGCGTTGTGAAATAGCGGGTGAAGAGATGGGCCTTGCGGCAGCCAGTAACCTGGTGCGCAGTGCCGATGCTCAAACCCGCCTTGAGGCGTGGCAAGCCATCCAAAGAGCATGGAAGGGCAATGAGATTCCTGCGGCCGCTATTCTTAATGCGATCAATGGCTGGCGTCATCAGGAGAATAAGCTGCGTTCCTCGAAGGAAGAGTTGCATTATCTGGAAGTCAGCAGCCATCAGCAGCATATTGAACGTACGACACTGTCTAACTTGATGGATACGGTTTACCAGCAACGGGGTATCGGCCATCGCGCCCTGGCCGGTATGGCGCAGGGGCTGGGAGTTCCCAAGGTTGGCCCACAGGATATTCTTGCGCCTTGCCCAGTGGCCAGGGGAAGTGAATCCAGCTATTACCCGTTTGATCAGGCGATTGATCTGATTGCCAAAGCGTTCTCCGGTTTTGACCCGGAAATGGGTGAGTTTGCCCATATGATGTACCGCAATAACTGGATTGATGCTCTGTCCACTGAAAACCGTTCCACTGGTGCCTACTGCACCAAGTTTGCCAATCTTCGCCAGCCTCGGGTATTTATGACCTGGGATGGTTCGGTGGGGAATGTGATAACCCTCGCCCATGAGTTAGGTCATGCGTGGCATAACTGGGTGATGCGGGATATGCCATTGGCGCAGACTTACTACCCGATGACACTGGCTGAAACCGCCAGTATCTTCGCGGAAACCTTGGTACGGGATGCGTTATTCAATGAAGCTAAATCGGATCAGGATAAAATGGAAGTGGCCTGGCAGGATGCTGAAGGTGCGGCGGCTTTCCTGATCAATATCCCCGCTCGTTTCGAGTTTGAAAAGCGGATGGTTGAACAGCGTCGTCAAACTTACATCCCCGCTGAAGAGCTCTCTGAGATGATGGAGCAAAGCTGGGCAACCTGGTATGAAGAGAGCCTCACCGGTTACGATCCCATGTTCTGGGCCTCTAAGCTGCACTTCTCCATTTCCGGTTTGAGCTTTTATAACTACCCCTATCTGTTCGGTTATTTATTCAGCCTTGGTATCTACGCCCAGAAAGAAAAACTGGGTTCTGACTTCAAAGAAGCTTATCGCGCTATTTTGCGAGATACGGCGGTTATGTCTGCCGAAGAGCTGGTGCAAAAGCATCTGGATAAGGATATTGAACAGCCCGCATTCTGGAAGGAAAGCCTTGCTATTGTGGAAGGACTTGTGGGGCGTTTTGAGGGTTTGTTGAACGATTAATGCGCACTGGCACGGTGTCCATGGGCTGCTATTCTGCTTCCTCCAATCATAAGAAGAGGAGTGGCTGCCCATGAACTGTGAGGCAAAGAATGATCCGGAACATACGGTGAATACCATGACAGATTTAGTGAATATCGTTGCGGAAACACGCGCTCACATGGATCGCCGGTTCAACCAGCAGGATCGGCGTTTTGATCAGCAAGACTGCCGTTTCGATCAACTGGAATGTCGGTTCGATCAAATGGAGTGTCGGTTCGATAAGCTGGAGTACAGATTCGATAAGCTGGAGTGCCGGTTTGGTGAGCAAGAGCACAGGTTGGGTGAGTTGGAGAGTCGGTTCGATAAACAAGATAAGCAAATGACCGAGCTGCAATATCGGGTATCTGGTCTGGAAGATCGAATGTCTGGTCTG
>NZ_SMME01000451.1:0-173 GCF_009711465.1 Parendozoicomonas verongulae
CGGGTCGCCAGACGACGGTTGTCCCGGGTGGTGGCCTCCCTGTCCAGCAGCAGGCCCAGCCGTTCCTCGAAGCTCAGCTGGTGAAGATCCGGATTGGCCACTTGCTCTTCCAGTGCCGCCAGCATGCCGGTGAGCTTGAGGGCCTGCAGTTTGTCTAATGTCGGGTTGCGTAA
>NZ_SMME01000451.1:183-511 GCF_009711465.1 Parendozoicomonas verongulae
AAGTGATGCCATCAGCTTTGGGTAACGACCATCACCTTTGGCTATGTTGATATCCTGCAGCAAGCGGGGAACACGATGATAAATGGCCGTGTATCCATCCCTGCAGGCCTTCTGGGCCAGTGCGCAGGCCAGCCAGGTTTTGCCAACACCCGTTGGCCCCGTGAGCAGGACATTCTGATGTTCTTTGACCCACTGGCTGTCCAGCAGTTGCCGGAACTGCTCCCGGTTCAGGCCACGTGTATGGCGGAAGTCGACATCCTCCATACAGGCAGACTGACGCAGCCGTGCCTGTTTGAGACGGGTCGCCAGACGACGGTTGTCCCGGGTG
>NZ_SMME01000451.1:690-904 GCF_009711465.1 Parendozoicomonas verongulae
CGTCAGAGGCTGTTCCTCCGGTAAAGGCAGATTATCTTGCCCGTGACGAAGGATGGCTTCGAGGGTTTTGTAGCTGCAGGATCCCAGATGCAGCGCCCGCTGACAGGCTCGTTCCAGTCGCTCCGGGGTGTAACGCTTTCCCAGGTGGATGATGCCCAGGCAGCTGCGATAGGCCTGCTCCGGACTTTATCTCCATAGAGCCAGCCAATCAGGT
>NZ_SMME01000211.1 GCF_009711465.1 Parendozoicomonas verongulae
CGCATAATGATGGCGAGTGGACTTTTGTTCTCCAAGGAACAACGCCGGGAGCGCAGCCCGCTACGAGACCGGCCTTCTACCAGAGCAGATTTTACCGTTCAGTGAGGTTTAATGTTTACGCGCTGATTTATGGAAACTTAGAGCACCTTTATAGTCATAATCCATTCTATGCAAAAGCTGCAGTGGAGTAGCCTCTTGCTGCTTTACTGGAGCAGTAACCTTACGTTCACCTTCTACAAGTAATAATGTAGCGGTCGCAATAGGAGGGTGTTTGTGATAAAAATCTAACCAGCCACTATACAAGTCCAGTACGGTACCATCGGTTATTCTAAGATCAATTGTATATTTGGTTTGCTCTGTAATTACA
>NZ_SMME01000340.1:0-257 GCF_009711465.1 Parendozoicomonas verongulae
AAAAGGCCTGTCATCGTCAGTTTGAACCTGGAACTCTCTGTAATGCTCACGTATCCAGGTATTTAAATGCTGAAACCGGGAAGAAGACAGGTTTCTCGGAGGAAGGGGAGAACAGTGGATATGAGGGGGAGCTTCCTCATCTGAAGACACATGACACATATTTGCCTTATCCCGGATCCACGTTGTGGCACCCGTTTCAACTGCCAAGTGCTGTGCAGGTGGTAAGACGGTGAGAGTTAACCCGGTTTCTTGTTGTT
>NZ_SMME01000689.1:0-1562 GCF_009711465.1 Parendozoicomonas verongulae
ACCAGACTGTTTTCTGGACCCGATACACAGTATGTGTCATCTAAAGGCTGAGCGGCAGGTGATGACGTGCGGATACGGCCTGTTGAAATGAATCGGCCTCCCCTTCACCTGTTGGCACAACAAGCGTGTAGCTACTGATCTGCTTATCTGTACTCGCATCAACAACAATAGCGGGAACAACGATCAGGATAAGCCAAAGATATGAAGCATTTGCCAGCCTTTGCAACGAGCATAACCTCTCATTCAACCCAGGCACGATAGGCTAGCCGGTGAAGGTGGCCGGGGCAATTTTCAAACCCGGTAAAATTATGGACCCGAACAGCCCCAGGAGGGGAAAAAGGAATCTCTATAGCTGACGTAACAAATGCAGGTACTCGGCACATCTCGTGTATCAACATTTTGACTGGTCTGAGCTGTTTAAGCCATAGCGATTCTTTTTAAATCCCCTCTCCTTTATTTTTGATCCGCTGTCTCTTGCACCGGATGTCACTGCTACCCTGGCGATGAGATTTAAGCAGGCTGACCGAAGCAAAGGTGACGCCGCAGGAGCAGGTGGTGTTCCACTGTCCCTTGCACCGGGCCTCTCGGCTTCTCTGGCGGTGAGAGTTAAGCCGGCTGACCGTATCGAAGGTGGCACCGCAGGGGCAGGTGGTACTCCGCTTCCCCTTGCACCGAGCATCGTTGCTGCTCTGGCAGTGGGCTTTAAGTTGGTTGGCCGAATCGAAGATGGCGCCACAGGAACAGGTGGTGTTACGCTTTCCCTTGCATTGAGCATTGCGGCTGCCCTGGCGGTGAGCGCTAAGCAGACTGACCGTATCAAAGGTGACACCACAGGAGCAGGTGGTGTTACGCTTTCCCTTGCATTGGGCATTGCGGCTGCTCTGGCGGTGAGAGTTAAGCAGACTGGCCGAATCGAAGGTGGCACCGCAGACACAGGTGCTGTTCTGCTTCTCCTTGCACCGGGCACTCCTACTGCCCCGTCGGTGAGATTTAAGCAGGCTGGCCGAATCGAAGGTAGCGCCGCAGGGGCAGGTAGTGTTCTGCTTTCCCTTGCACCGGGTATCCCTGCTGCTCTGGCGGTGAGAGTTAAGTAGATTTACCGAACCGAAGCTGGCGCCGCAAGGGCAGATAGTATTCTGCTTCCCCTTGCACTGGGCACCCCTGCTGCTCTGGCGGTGAGATTTAAGCAGGTTGACCGAGTCGAAGGTGATGCCGCAGGGACAGGTGGTGTTCCACTTTCCTCGACGTACTGTCCTCTTCTCATTTTGCCTCAATACTTCTACTTCTGGTGCAGGGCTATCATAGTCCAGATTATCTGGGACTATTGATTCAGTTTCAGAAATCTCTTCAATCTCTTTTTTAACAACTTTCCGGCAGTGAATTTCCCAGGCGTTGATATCAGAGTTAAAAGGCAGAGGAAACCCATCAAAAAATTCACCTGTTATTATCACGTCATCTGTCGCAGACGGGGAATGAACTTTGCCGGAAGTTGCGGAGCAAATAGAGCCTTCAGCTATCAGTCTAAGGGGGGGCTTGTTCTGGCGTGGCAGCCTGATTCTGGA
>NZ_SMME01000689.1:1572-1799 GCF_009711465.1 Parendozoicomonas verongulae
TCCAACCCCCTGGCAGAGCAGGCTATTTTCTGGATCCGATACACAAAATGTATCGTCCAAGGGCTGAACGGCAGGTGATGATGTGCGGATACGGCCTGTTGAGACGATATCTACCTCTCCTTCACCTGATGGCAAAACAAGCGTGCAGCTACTCACCTGCTTATCAGTACCCGCATCAACAATACTAGCGGGAACAGCGGTCAGGATAAGCCAAAGATATGAGGCAT
>NZ_SMME01000689.1:1968-2451 GCF_009711465.1 Parendozoicomonas verongulae
CTTGCAACGAGCATAACCCCTGATTTAATTCAGGCACGAAAGGCTAGCCGATGAGTAAGGCTGGGGCAATTTTCAAACACGGTAAAATTATGGATCCGAACCGTTCCAGGGGAGGGATTGCTCAATATCAACATCTTTCCGGGTCTGATCTGTTGAAGCCATAGCGGTTCTTTTTCAATCCTGTCTTATTTCTTTTTGATCAGTTTCTCCTTGCACCGGACGTTATTGCTACTCCGGCGATGAGAGCTAAGCAGGTTGACCGTATCGAAGATGGCGCCGCAGGAACAGGTGGTGTTCTGCTTCCCTATGCACCGGGCATCCCTGCTGCTCTGGCGGTGAGAGTTAAGCCGACTGACCGTATTGAAGATGAGGCCGCAGGAGCAGGTGGTGCTCTGCTTCCCCTTGCACGGGGCGTCTTGGCTGCCCCGGCGGTGGGATTTAAGCAGGCTGGGTGAAGCGAAGGTGGCACCGCAGGGGCAGGTG
>NZ_SMME01000689.1:2597-2948 GCF_009711465.1 Parendozoicomonas verongulae
AGCGTCGTGGCTTCTCCGGCGGTGAGAGTAAAGCAAGTTGACCGTATCGAAGGTGGCACCGCAGGGACAGATGGTGCTTCGCTTTCCCTTGCACCGGACGTCACTGCTGTTCCGGCAGTGAGCATTAAGCAGATTGGCTGAATCGAAAGTGGTGCCACAGGAGCAGGTGATATTCTGCTTCCACTTGCACCGGGCATCACTGCTGCCCCGGCGGTGAGAGTTAAGCAGATAGACCGAATCGAAGGTGGCGCCGCATGGGCAGGTCGTGTTCAGCTTCCCCCTGCACCGGGAGTCCCGGCTGCTCTGGCGGTGAGAGTAAAACAGACTGACCGAATCAAAGGTGGCGCCACA
>NZ_SMME01000689.1:2958-3067 GCF_009711465.1 Parendozoicomonas verongulae
TTCCCATTGCACCGAGCGTCGTTACTGCTATGGCAGTGAGAGTTAAGCAGACTGACCGTATCAAAGGTGACGCCACAGAGACAGGTGGTGTTCCGCTTTCCCTTGCATT
>NZ_SMME01000689.1:3077-3589 GCF_009711465.1 Parendozoicomonas verongulae
TCGAAAGTGCTGCCACAAGAGCAGGTGATATTCTGCTTCCCCTTACACCGGGCATCACTGCTGCCCCGGCGGTGAGAGTTAAGCAGATAGACCGAATCGAAGGTGGCGCCGCATGGGCAGGTCGTGTTCATCCTACCCTTGCACTGGGTGTTTCGGCTGCTCTGACGGTGACAGTAAAGCAGACTGACCGAACCAAAGTTGGCACCACAGGGACAGGTGGTGTTCTGCTTCCCCTTGCACCGGGCGTCGCTACTGCCCCGTCGGTGGGATTTAAGCAGGTTGGCCGAAGCAAAGGTGGCACCGCAGAGACAGGTGGTGTTCTGTTTTCCTCGACGTACTGCTCCCGTCTCATCCTGGTTCAATACTTCTACTTCCAGTACAGGGCTATCATAGTCCAGATCATATGGGACTGTTGATGCCGTTTCATAAGCCTCTTCAATCTCTTGTTTAACAACTTTCTGGCAGTGAATTTCCCAAGCCTGGATATCAGAGTTAAAAGGCAGTGGAAATCC
>NZ_SMME01000689.1:3898-4578 GCF_009711465.1 Parendozoicomonas verongulae
CCAAAGACTGAACGACAGGTGAAGATGTGCGGATACGGCCTGTTGAGATGATATCGACCTCTCCTTCACCAGATGGAAAAACAAGCGTGCAGCTACTCACCTGTTTATCTGTACCTGCATCAACAACAATAACGGGAGCTACGGTCAGGATAAGCGAAAGATATGAGACACTTGTCAGCCTCTGTAACGAGAATAACATCCGATTCAACCCAAGTACGAAAGGCCAGTTCATGGCTAAGATAGCGATTCTTTTTAAATCCCGTCTTCTTTCTTTTTGATTCGCTGTATCTTGCACCGGGCGTCGCGGCTGCTCCGGCGGTGAGAGTGAAGCAGGCTGATCGTATCGAAGGTGACACCGCAGGGGCAGGTGGTATTCCGCTTCCCTTTGCACCGGACATCCCTGCTGCCTTGGCAGTGAGAGTTAAACAGGCTGGCCGAAGCGAAAGTAGCGCCACAGAGGCAGGTTGTGTTGCGCTTCCCCTTGCATCGGGCGTCATGGCTGCCCCGGCGGTGAGAGTTAAGCAAACTGACTGAAGCAAAGGTGACACCACAGGGACAGGTGGTGTTCCGCTTTCCCTTGCACTGGGCGTCGCGGCTGCCCCGACGGTGAGAGTTAAGCAAGCTGGCCGAAGCGAAGACGGCACCGCAGGGGCAGGTGGTGCTCTGCTTTCCCTTGCATT
>NZ_SMME01000073.1 GCF_009711465.1 Parendozoicomonas verongulae
GATATATTAAGGGCCACAGCATTTGACTAACCCCACAAAACACCCGTGCAAACAACCTCGCTCAGCCGGGTATTTGTACGCAACACCCGTTACTATTGCGCCGCAGCAGGAGCCGGCGGCGCAGCACTGACCGCATTTACAGGGAAGCTATCCATCCCTTTTAGAAGGCCGTCGTGCCATGAACTATATTGTTCCGCTCATTCTGAGCCTGAGTACTGTATTTAATGACCGTCCATC
>NZ_SMME01000651.1:0-1611 GCF_009711465.1 Parendozoicomonas verongulae
CAGGATGGCATGGGCACCCAGATACGGGTCGGCGTTATCGGTGCTCACACCGGCAAACACCTTACGCATAGACACATCGCCCACAGTCCGGTCGATCCGGGAAATATCCCGAAACAGGTTGTTCACCTGCCCGCCGACCACTTCATTGCCAGTCGCCCGGCCTCCGCCGTCCCCTTCGTCTGTCAGACGCTGGGACTCAAATACCTTGATATCTTCCTTGTTGATCGCCATGGTTTCGTCCATGTTATTGTGTTGAAAAATAGGTTTAAGGGACTGGTATGGATGAGACTCCTGTTACTCTTTCAGAGCTGCAAAAGAACCCTGCCTTGGTCGTGAGCAAGGCAGAAAAGTGTCCCGTAGCTTTAGTCGAAAATGGTCGTATAGAGGCCTACCTCATTTCCGCAGACGTCTATGAATGGATAGTGGACTCTCTGGATGATCAGGCTTTGGTGAACTTGGCTAAGCAGCGTCTGGCGCATACTGTTGAGAGCGGTGAAAATGACCTATAAAGGCTATGCAGCCACAATTTATTACAGTGGTGAGGATGAATGTTTCATTGGACATATCACGGGGACTGAAGACTGTATCGGGTTTCATGGCGGCTCAATTCCAGAACTGGAAGAAGCCTTCAGTGAAGCTGTTGATGATTATCTTATGACCTGTGAACACGTTGGGAAGTTTCATAAAGCCGAGGCGACGCATCACTCTGAATGAGCTTGCACAGTGAGAAACCGCAGGGTGACACCATAAAGGTCAGTGTCAGCAGGGCTGCTGATGGGCAGTATTTGCTGAGCCTCTATGGGATGCCCTTCTGAACGATCAAAAATTACTGTAAAGCTCCGACCATCTGGCAATGTGAGAGGCATGATATGAGCAGGCTGTTCACTCAAAATAAACAGAGCCTCAACCTGCGCTCTGGTTAGCCAGCTATTCTCACCATCTCCCAGCACAATGGAACGACCATAGCTTTTCTGACTTTCTGAAACGACCAGAGCACCCGTTAAGCTCCGCTCAGTGGTTTGTGCGACAGGTGACCAGTCAAACTCATTCACCCAGATAAAATTATCCGGCAACGTCAGAGTATCCAGCTGCATTTATATCGCTCTCCCACCGGCAATTTTCAAAGCCCGAAGCAGCTTGGCTTCATCACTCTGGCGAACATTCACATCCACAGCCCCACCGGCGTATTCCAGGCGGATAACTTTGGTAGGACTACTCTGTGATTCCCTGGTCTGTGTCGTGCGCTTTGTTTGTTTGCGCCGCTCTTCCCGTTCTTTCTCTTTACGCTGATCTTTGGTCTTGCTGAACACACGACTGTTCAAAGACAGGGCACGCTCGAGGTTGGAGACCGCATCCCCATCACCGGCTTTCCGGGCTTCCTTCAGTTGCCGTTCCAGATCCCGTTTCCGGGCTTCATACCGACGCTTCTCAATGGCATCGGTATTGCCCTCCAGCCGGTCTAACTCGTCCTGCAGGTTTTCCAGCGTGGAGCGGGTGCTGTTCTTCAGGCTCTCCATACGACGCTCGGCCTGTTCCACTGCCCTGTTCAGGGAATCCATATCCTGTTGGTCGAGGAGATCCAGCTCGTCCGCTGCCTTGCGGGCACTGCCT
>NZ_SMME01000651.1:1621-1692 GCF_009711465.1 Parendozoicomonas verongulae
TTCAATGCTGGCCTTGGCGATATCGAGTGTGTCTTTGATCTTGGGTGTTTCGGTGGTGATGGCCTTTCCAA
>NZ_SMME01000651.1:1702-2096 GCF_009711465.1 Parendozoicomonas verongulae
AAAGGTTTCCTTCACTTCCAGCGAGGCTTTCTTGGTGTTGTACATCCACCTCCCAAGGCCGGTGGCGTCCGTGCCCTGGAACATAAAGCCCATTTCCTGCAGCTCCATGCTGGCCTGCTCGAGATTCTTCTTCAGGGCATCCACATCATTGGTCAGTGTCCGTACATCCGCCTCGCCCACTTGGTTGATGTTTTCGTAAGCCTCCAGGGCCGCAGGTGACAAAGCCGCCATCTCGTTTTTCAGCCCCTGCCAGTGGCTGGCCATGGCCTGTGCGATGGAGCCTCCGGAGGCCAGCTGGTTATTGGCACTGGCCGCAGAGTCCCCGGCTTCTTCCAAGGCACTGCCGGTATCCTTAACGGCTTTATTCAGTTCCTTTTGCTTCTTGGTGGCCTTG
>NZ_SMME01000651.1:2270-2892 GCF_009711465.1 Parendozoicomonas verongulae
AGCCCGGGTGCCGTTTGAGAAAGACCGGGCCTTCTGCTCCAGCTCATCAAAACCCAGAGCGCCGACAATATCCGCTGCTGCCTCGGATATTTTGGCAATGGCTCCGGTAATAAACGTCGCTGCACCTTTCACCACCACCGATAAGCTATTGAACAGGGCCTTTATGCCATTACCCAACACCTGAAACGTGGCGATCACTGTGGTGGCCGTATCCACAATCTTTTGAAACCCGCTGGTCGTGGTATTCACCACCTCATCCAGAGTCAGGTTGGCAAAGAAGGCTTTGAGGCTTTCGGCGATGGCAATAAAGGTCGCGGAGATATTGGTCGCCAGCTCGTCCAGCTTACCGTTGGCCGCCAGCTCATCGAGCTTGTTGCCCACGGCTGTCATTTGAGCCTTGATGTAATCCGCCCAGCCGCTGTCGCTTATGGCTTTGGCGAACAGCTCAAACCGGTCTTTCATGTTCGACCAGAGGCCAGACAGGGTCTTCATGTTCTTCTGGGCCGCGCCCATGGAGCTGGAGCCCATCTCGGCAATCAAGGCCTTTATCACATCGGTACCGAGTTTGCCCTTCTCCGACAGCTCCCGAAGCACCTGCACGTTCTCCCCGGTGGCCTGTTCC
>NZ_SMME01000268.1 GCF_009711465.1 Parendozoicomonas verongulae
ACTGCGATTGGTATTGCTGGTCGCCTTCATGGCTCGGGCTGTGTAAGCGCCGTTTTGATTGATGAGTGGCGTCTCCGACTGAGCACTGGGCACAATCTCCCCGTACACGCTGCTCACTTTGAAAGTCAGGTCACCAATATTCGCGCTCTCGGCCAGAGGCTGCAGGCCATAGTAGCGAGCGGCATCGGCCACCTGTGTGGTCTGGATGCGGGTGTTGGCGATACCATTCTGAGGGTCGGTGCCTGCCGGGGAGGCAATACCACCGGGGAAGGTGAACTTGAGAGGGGTGGAGATCGACAGCTCCAGCCTGCGCCGCTCAAAATCCACAAAGGTGCTTTCCGAGGAGGTATAGGTGAAGGTTTCGAGGCTGGCATCGACACCGGTCAGGCGCACATACTGCTCCTCCCCTGTCGTCTCATCCAGAAGACGGAAGACTTCTCCGATTTCCGG
>NZ_SMME01000694.1:0-147 GCF_009711465.1 Parendozoicomonas verongulae
GTTCACTGCCGGATAGGCAGCTTAGAAATTTATTGAATGGCACGTACATGATAAAAGCGGGTTCACTGCCGGATAGGCAGCTTAGAAAAGCCCGGAGCACCGTTCCGTGCTGAGTTGAATGTTCACTGCCGGATAGGCAGCTTAGAA
>NZ_SMME01000694.1:157-329 GCF_009711465.1 Parendozoicomonas verongulae
GTAGGGGAGCTGTCTGTCTTCTCTTTTACGTTCACTGCCGGATAGGCAGCTTAGAAAAAAAGTTGTGGGGCGATTACATTGGCTCGATTGTTCACTGCCGGATAGGCAGCTTAGAAAATTATCGGAGTCCGTGTATGTTCCTGTGATTAGTTCACTGCCGGATAGGCAGCTT
>NZ_SMME01000694.1:404-519 GCF_009711465.1 Parendozoicomonas verongulae
CGTGCTTTGACGAAGGTCATGGAGCGTAATTTCTAAGCTGCCTATCCGGCAGTGAACGCCGAACGTGAGTCAAGACTCCGATCCCAAGATTTCTAAGCTGCCTATCCGGCAGTGA
>NZ_SMME01000694.1:592-946 GCF_009711465.1 Parendozoicomonas verongulae
TAAGATCAGCAACAGCAGAAATTTTAACCTGTTCACTGCCGGATAGGCAGCTTAGAAACGATGCAGGAATACCAAGCAAACATTTGGATAGTTCACTGCCGGATAGGCAGCTTAGAAATCTTTTTAGGATTCATAAGATCAATTTCTGCCGTTCACTGCCGGATAGGCAGCTTAGAAACTGTGGAATATCTAAAGGGTTGTTAAATATAAGTTCACTGCCGGATAGGCAGCTTAGAAAAAAGAAATTTTGCAACAGGTTCTAACCATGAAGTTCACTGCCGGATAGGCAGCTTAGAAAATTGGACACTCGGAAGGGGTTATTATCAACCTGTTCACTGCCGGATAGGCAGCTTA
>NZ_SMME01000694.1:1022-1256 GCF_009711465.1 Parendozoicomonas verongulae
AAACTGAGAATTAGGATTACCCCACAGATTTTCTAAGCTGCCTATCCGGCAGTGAACGACGATCCAGATTTACTCAGTGAACCGGTGCCTTTCTAAGCTGCCTATCCGGCAGTGAACGTCCCCTGAGCGTTTAGTGTTGCGTCAGATAGTTTCTAAGCTGCCTATCCGGCAGTGAACAGACTCTCGACGACGCAACACTGAATGCTCAGTTTCTAAGCTGCCTATCCGGCAGTG
>NZ_SMME01000694.1:1331-1505 GCF_009711465.1 Parendozoicomonas verongulae
CTCGACAGTCCTGCCTGTAGCTCCGCATGTTCACTGCCGGATAGGCAGCTTAGAAAAGTCAGACGCGAGGCGTTCCCGATCTGTCGCCGTTCACTGCCGGATAGGCAGCTTAGAAAACCATGGTTTTCCCCATACGGCGCAGCAGCTTGTTCACTGCCGGATAGGCAGCTTAGA
>NZ_SMME01000694.1:1515-1627 GCF_009711465.1 Parendozoicomonas verongulae
AAAACCCCATAAACAACCAAAGAAATGTTCACTGCCGGATAGGCAGCTTAGAAATTAAATTATGGGAGAATAAACCAGAGTTCGGTGTTCACTGCCGGATAGGCAGCTTAGA
>NZ_SMME01000694.1:1703-2062 GCF_009711465.1 Parendozoicomonas verongulae
GGGCTGGAGCACGGCGATGACAGCTGGATTTTCTAAGCTGCCTATCCGGCAGTGAACCACGCCAGTCGTGAAAAACAGCCGATGACCATTTCTAAGCTGCCTATCCGGCAGTGAACAACACGGAACAGCCACTTTATTAAGTTCCAAGTTTCTAAGCTGCCTATCCGGCAGTGAACTCACTGATTCGGCGGGAACATATGTTGCCGATTTTCTAAGCTGCCTATCCGGCAGTGAACGAAGTGATCAATGTCGATTTGCACACGGTCGATTTCTAAGCTGCCTATCCGGCAGTGAACGCATATTTTGTGAACATCCCGGAGAATGCGGGCTTTCTAAGCTGCCTATCCGGCAGTGAACTC
>NZ_SMME01000694.1:2391-2508 GCF_009711465.1 Parendozoicomonas verongulae
TAACCATCGTTCACAAGATTCGTTGTAATTTTCTAAGCTGCCTATCCGGCAGTGAACCAGGTACACCAACGGTGATTGACCGTAATAACTTTCTAAGCTGCCTATCCGGCAGTGAAC
>NZ_SMME01000694.1:2518-2654 GCF_009711465.1 Parendozoicomonas verongulae
CCTCATCCCAAATGCACCCTTCCGCGTTGTTCACTGCCGGATAGGCAGCTTAGAAAATTAACGCAAACAGGCAATAACTGACTTTCCAGTTCACTGCCGGATAGGCTGCGTATTCTGGCCAACTTGAACAGTGATT
>NZ_SMME01000694.1:2664-2839 GCF_009711465.1 Parendozoicomonas verongulae
GACCCGTTCCATCATGGACGTTGCCCGTGGTTCACTGCCGGGTAGGCAGCTTAGAAATACTTCTGTATCGTGATTCGCAAATACAACCTGTTCACTGCCGGATAGGCAGCTTAGAAACGAGATTGATGTCGATTTCCGCGAGAAGTGCTGTTCACTGCCGGATAGGCAGCTTAGA
>NZ_SMME01000694.1:3100-4908 GCF_009711465.1 Parendozoicomonas verongulae
TGAGCGTTGTGCATCAGCCTGTCCAGAATCGCATCGGCTAACGTCGCGTCACCAATGTGGTTATGCCATTCTGCGGTAGGCAGCTGACTGGTGACCAGCGTGGAGCTTTTTTCGTGCCGGTCGTCCATGACTTCCAGCAAGTCGTTGCGCTGCTGTTGTGTCAGGGGCTCCAGGCCCCAGTCATCCAGTATCAACAGATCGGTTTTCTCCAGCTGTCTCAGCAGCTTGGTGTAACTCCCATCTCCATGAGCGATGGTCAGCTCCTCCAGTAGGCGGGAGAGTCGATAGTACCGAACACTGTAACCCTGCAGGCATGCCGTATGACCCAGTGCACAGGCCAGGTAACTCTTGCCGCTGCCACAGGGACCGGTAATCAGCAGGTTCCTGTGTCTGGTCAGCCAGTCACAGGTGGCCAGGGTGGCAGACTGGGTTTTGTTCAACCCTCGTGGGTGTTCGTAATCAATCTCTTCCATGCGGGCCGAGAGCTTGAACCGGGCGCTGCGCAGCAGGCGAGCCAGTCGCTTGTTGTTACGCTCAGTTTCTTCCTGATCAATCAACAGCGATAACCGCTCCGGGAAGCTGAGATTGTCGTAGGTATCAGGCTGCTCCTGTTGCAGGTTCAGGGCATCAGCCATGCCGGTCAGCCGCAGTGCGCGGAGCCGGGTCAGTATCTGTGGGATCATCATCGGTCTCCGGTTATTGGAAGTTTTGGGCACCACGTACATTTTCATGGTCTGGGTGCAGCGGCAATGTTGCCTGTTTGGCAGGTATCGCCGGTGTCTGATCGAGACCGCTTTGCAGGATGGAGCGAATGTGCTTTAACCGATAACCGCCGATCTCCCGGGCACGGGCACAGGCTGCATTGAGACGACCCGGGCCATAATCACGCTGCAGATTCAGCAGCCCCAGGCAACTCCGGTAAGCCTGCTCAGGATGTTCCCGACTATCGAGCAAGTGCTGGACCATCCACAGTACATCACTGCCAGTTTTGGCGGCCCAGTTCAGAAGGCGTTCCGGTGTCCATTCCTGATGGTGGCGATGACGCTCCGGCATATGTTCTGCCCGTGTGGTAAATCCCCGGGTGTACTTACGCGGATGCGTGGCCACGGATTTGCCTTTGAAGCGGATCTCCACGCAGTGCTCTGTCACCTGAACATCGACTTCCTGCTTAACCAGCTGGTGAGGAACCGAGTAAGCATGCTCATGGCAGATGATGTGATAGTCGATATTCACCCGGGCCTTGCGGAACTCCGCGTACTCAAACGGCTGCCTTGGGAGAGGCCTGAGGGCAGGCTCATCCAACTGCTCAAAGGTGCTGCGCCGTGTACCGGGTAACTGTTTGAAGGGGCGGCAGTTCAGATCGGTCAACAGTTTGCGTATACGGGCATTGAGCTCTCCCAGGGTAAAGAAGGTTTCGTGGCGAAGGCGTGCCAGTATCCAGCGCTCGACAACCTGAACACCGACCTCAGCTTTGGCCTTATCCTTCGGTTTGTAGGGCCGTGCGGGAATCACCACCACCTTGTAATGGTTAGCCAGGTGCTGATACGCCGGGTTCAGGTCTGGCTCATACCGGCAGGCGTTTTTAACACCACTTTTGAGGTTGTCCGGAACCACCATTTCAGGCACACCACCGAAGAAGTCAAAGGCACGCACATGGGAACCCAGCCAGTCTTCTGATTTCTGCGAGAGAGTGGCTTCTGCGTAGGTGTAATTGGAGGCCCCAAGGACCGCGACAAAGATCTGAGCCTTGTGGGCGATCTCCCCGGTTTTGGGGTTCACAAGCGGCACAGTGACACCGGCATAGTCCA
>NZ_SMME01000014.1 GCF_009711465.1 Parendozoicomonas verongulae
CTGCAGGCCTGCTCATAAAGCCCGACAAAACTGCGCCATTCCAGCAATTGTTGCTTAAAGGCAAAGATATCCTTACCCCATTGCTCTCCCTGCCCGTGCTCCGGTTTTGATAGTGCCGGAAGACCCGACAAAGCCAGCTCCCGAGCATCCCGATCCTGCACAGTGACAGGTTGAGTGGCTGCAGGTTGAAGATTCTCACCGATACCC
>NZ_SMME01000015.1 GCF_009711465.1 Parendozoicomonas verongulae
CTGATAGCTGAAGGCTCTACCTGCTCCGCAATTCTCAGCAAAGTTCATTCCCCGTCAGCGGTAGATAACGTGATAATAACAGGTGAATGCGTTGATGGACTTCAGCTGCCTTTCAATTCTGATATCAATGCCTGGGCAATTCATTGCCGGAAAGTTGTCAAACAAGAGGTTGAAGAAGTTTATGAAGCTGCATCAACAGTCCCAGGT
>NZ_SMME01000798.1 GCF_009711465.1 Parendozoicomonas verongulae
GAGGGAGGGAGGGCTGCTTTTGCAAAGAACTGGGACTCTCTATAAAGTGGCGCACCATTCTGAACGTGATTACTCAACGGAGTGTATTGTCTTATGTCTGAGATGCCTCTTGCCCTTGTTGGTGCAGACACCTTTGCTGGTGAATCCCTGCTGAACCTGTTAGATCAGAGCGATGTTAAGGCTGACAGCGTTGTCGCTCTGGTTGCAACGGTTGATGACGATGCCACAGTGAACCTGGGCAGCCAGAGCCTGACTGTGCAGGCTTTGGGAGAATATTCTTTTCAGTCTGGTCAGGTCGTCATCTGTGCAGGGGATGCCCAGCTGGCGGAAACCGCTATTGCTTTGGCAGGCAGTGCTGGTGCCATGGTACTGGACGCGACGCCTTTCAGCCGCAGTCAGGATTTTGCCACCCTTGTTCATCCGGATGTAAATCCGGAGGGGCTTATGTCCCTGCAACAAAGTGGAGTTGTGGCTGTACCTGGCGATGTCGCCATGGTTGTGGCTCCTGTACTCCGTGCCATGCGCCAGTTAGGTGGGATTGGTCGGGTGGATATGAACTGCAACCTGTCTGTGAGCAGTGCAGGCAAGGTAGGTATCAGTGAACTGGCTGGTCAGACTAATCGTCTGTTGAACGGCCTGCCCGCTGAACATACCGTTTTCTCAGACCAGATTTCTTTCAACATGCTGCCATCCTTTGAAGGGCAGGTGGGTGATGCTGTCACAGCCAGCCGTGAACTGTCTACCCTGGCCGGACATGATGGTATGCCTGTGCATGTCAGTAGTATGGTGACGCCGGTTTTTTATGGTCAGGTGATTCACTTGTCCGTTTCTCTGGACTGGGCCGTCAACATCAGTGAGGTCTGGGACGTGCTGGAAGGTATTCCTTCTGTGAGGATTTGTGCCGATCCAGAAGAAGCGTTCACTCCCGTATCTCTGGTGAACGCCGATGATGAGCAACGTAATTTAATCCACATTAGTGGTTTACGTTCTTCCGAGGCTCAGGAAAATGTACTGAATATGTGGCTTGTGTCTGATAATGCGCGATCTGGCAGTGTTCTGGGTGCAAAACAGCTATACCAGTGGTTGATTACCGAGTTTCTGCAGTGATAACTTAACAGATAATTGTCATTCTGGGGGCAATAGAATAACGACGACGTCCCCATACTGTGCATTTTCGACGGTGTAACACTGGATGATGCCTGTGCGGCTGACGTTTATAACTATTCTGACTGTATAGGGTTCGCTGCATAAGATTCATAATTACGAAAGCTGTTTATTTGCTTCCGTCCAGTTTGCACCGCACATATAAGAAGAAGGATAGGGGATATATGTTACGTAAGCTCGCCGCAGCCATTGCTATAGCTGGTAGCGTAACTGGAACCATTGGGGCCAGTACCGCTTATGGGTTAGGGCTCGGTGATATCCGGCTGAACTCCGCATTAAATCAGCCTCTTGATGCAGAGATAGAACTTGTTGAAATCAGAGAGCTTACCCGTGGTGAAGTTCTCCCGAGTATGGCAACCCGTGAAGATTTTGAACGTGCGGGTGTTGAACGTCCCTACTTTCTGTCCGATTTGCGATTCCAGACCATTAAACGAGAAGATGGTACCGCCTTTGTGCGGGTTACCAGTCGCAAGCCAGTTGTTGAACCCTATCTGAACTTCCTGATGGAAGTGCACTGGCCCAGCGGTCGGCTGCTCAGGGAGTACACGTTGTTGCTCGATCCCCCCTCTTTCAGTAATCAGGTCGTGGAATCTGCAGTCAGCACCAACCCGGTTCAAGTTCCCCCCCCAGCGCCCGCGCCCGCTACCCCGGTGAAACGACCTAATATCTCGGCACCGTCTCCTGTTTCCACACCTGTTCAAGCTCCGGCTTCTCCTTCTCCTTCTGTACCGGCACAGGACGATGCATCTGATACATATCGGGTGCAACGTGGAGACACACTTTGGGAAGTGGCTTTACGTACCCGCCCCGGACGCGATGTAACACCGATTCAAATGATGGCGGCACTGCAGGCAGAAAACCCGAGAGCATTTATTAATGGCAATATTAACCTGCTGAAGCAGGGGGCCGTGCTTAATGTGCCGGATCGTGATGCAATTAATGCGCTGGATGGCAATGCTGCCGCCAATAATATACGAGCGCAAAACGAACAGTGGCGCAATGGCTCTTCGCGAGTGCAGCTTGATGCCACCCGTAAGGATGAAGTAGTAGAAACAGCACGGGGCACTATAGAGCAGGATCGTCTTGATATCGTAACCTCCGGTGCCCAACGCTCGGCTGATAACGCCTCCGATCAAGGCGGTGGTGATGCGGCGGGCACTGCCCGCGCTCTGGAAACGGCCATTTCCGTCAATCAGGAACAGCTCGACACACTGAGCCGTGAGAATACCGATCTTAAAGACCGCCTGCGAGACCTGGAAGATCAAATTCAATCCCTGGAAAAACTTGTTGTTCTCAAGAGCGATGAGCTGACCGCAGTGCAGATGCTCAATGAGCAGGTGCAAGCCGCGCAGGCAAAGGTTGAAGCGGCCGAAGCAGAGCAGGATATTGATTATAACTACTACGAGGCTGATGAGATGGAGCCGGTTCAAGAACCCTCCGCTCCATCAACGGCCACTATCGCCAGGCCTGATGATTCCATTACACAGGCTCCTGTCGCACCAGTATCAGACTTTAGCCCTGAAACTGAACCCAAGCCTGATCTGATGTCAGTAGAAGGTGTTATGAACCTTCTTATGAAAAATCAGATGTACCTGGCCGCTGGCGGTGGTTCGCTGCTTGTGTTGCTGGCGATTGCTGCCCTTGTGGTGCGCCGTCGCAGGCAGAAAGAAGAGGAAGATAGCATTGATACCGAATCCACCATCGCACCGGCAGATGAGTTGGAGGATTTACCAGATGTAGAAGACCTGTTTGTTGCTCAGGATACTGCCAAAGATGATGAATTAGATTCTGGTGATGTATCTCAGGCTGAATCCGATGAAACTCCAGACCTTGATATCAATGAGGAATTGCTGAGCGATACGACGTCTGCTCAAGAGGCCAGCACAGACCCACTGGGCGAGGCTGATATCTATATTGCTTATGGTCGACTGGATCAAGCTGTTGAGCTGCTAGCCACCGCCGTGGCTGGTTCTCCAGAACGTGCGGATTTCCGTATCAAACTGATGGAGGTGATGACTGACAGCAAGAATGTTGAAGGCTTCCTCGAGCAGGAAGAAGCACTGCAAAACCTGGGCAGCAGTGAAGGGATTAAACGCGCCAGTGAATTACGCCCACGCTTCCCGGCCGGAACCTTTGATGCAGCAGCAGACATCACCGATGAAACCTCTCAGTCCGAAGAACTCCAGGCGAAAGAACCCACCAAGGAAGATACGGGCAGTGTCGATGAGCTTGAAATTGATTTTGGTGATGAAAACCTTGATACAGGCCTTGAGTTCAACCTGGATGATTTCGAGACTGACACGGCTTCAGAAGATACACCCCCAGACAGTGCTGAAGATGAGACAAACCTGGAAAGCGCCGCTGATGAGTTTGATCTGGATCTTGAGACCCTGGATGCAGAAGTGGATGAAAGTGAAACTTCAGCCGAACCAGTTACCCAAGAGGTTGAAACCCTTGATACTCCAGAAGCCGAGTTGCCGGATCTTGACGACCTCGATCTGGAACTGAGTACGGATCTGGACACTTCAGACGTTGAAGAACTCACTATTACGCAAGACAATGCAGCGGAAGATATAACTGTTGAAGAAGCTACTGTTGAAGAAGCGACTGCTGCAGACCATGCACCGCTCACAGAAGAAACCAGTGATGTGGATTTCGATAGCGAGCTTGAGCAGCTGGATGCAGAGTTAGCGGATATGTCCGTGGATCTGGATCTCGACGGTGCGGATATTGAAGAGGCATTGACTCCTGAATCTATGCCTTCAAATGCTGAGGAAACGACAGATGAATTAGCTGTTGAAGGCGAGCCTGCTCCGTCAATAGACGCTGGCGAGCCCGTTGAAGCCGCTGAGAAGTCGACCGCAAATGCTGTCACCGAACAGTTAGACGCTGCACTGGCTGGTTTGTCAGAGACTAACACGTCTGGAGATGTTTCCCAGATGGAGGATGAGTTCTCCTTCCTGGAAGACACCGATGAAACTGCCACTAAACTGGATCTTGCCCGCGCCTACTTGGAAATGGGCGATGGAGACGGCGCCAGGGATATTCTTGATGAGGTGGTTCTTGAAGGTAACGATGCCCAGAAGCAGGAAGCACAGGAGCTGATTGCCAAGATTGGGAAATAAAATCTTCTAAATTTGAGTCTCGGGCTTTCCTGACAGAAAAAGGCTGGTATATGATACCGGCCTTTTTTCTTTGTATCTGAAACAGGGCGTCATATTGGAAGAGTCACAGAAGGACGAGCAGTCCGTTCAAGAAACGCCAGAAGTTTTTCGTTTTGCAGCCTGTGTCGAATATGACGGTTCTGCCTATCACGGCTGGCAATCACTGAAGACTGGCCTGCCGACTATTCAGGCCTGTATAGAAAAAGCCATTGGCAAAGTGGCCAATCATAGAGTATCTGTCGTATGTGCCGGGCGCACCGATGCCGGTGTTCATGGCTCTCGCCAGATTATCCATTTTGATACGACATCTGTCCGTAGCTTGCGCGGCTGGGTATACGGTGCCAATACCCACTTGCCGGACTCCATTGCTGTGCGCTGGGTGAAACCGGTCACTCAAGCATTTCATGCCCGCTTTTCCGCGCTGGCAAGACGGTACCGCTACGTGATATACAATAATCCCATTCGGCCTGCACACTTGAGCCGTGGCCTGACCTGGAATTATCGTCCTCTGGATATTGACCGTATGCGTACAGCGGCTGAATACCTTGTTGGGAAGCATGACTTTACTTCCTACCGTGCGATGCAGTGTCAGGCAAAAAACCCTGTCAGAACCATTGAACATCTGAAACTGAACCGGTACGGGGATTTGATCGTAATTGATGTAAAAGCGAACGCCTTTCTCCATCATATGATCCGCAATATTGCCGGTGTGCTGATGGCCATTGGTTCCGGTAAGCGTGAACCCATTTGGGCGAAAGATGTACTGGATGCGAAAGACAGAAGTGCCGGGGGCGTGACAGCACCACCCTGGGGGCTGTATTTTGTGGATGTGAAGTATCCCGAAGAGTTTGATTTGCCAGAAGAGCCTTTAGGTCCCTCTTTTGTCGGGCCGCTGGTGAATGAATTGAATTAAAATCCTGCAAGATTGTGTGGAGTTCAGGCATGCTGTTTGCTAATGGCGCAGACCGTAACGTGAAAGTTAAAATCTGTGGTTTGCGTAACCCGTCCGACGCTCAGGTGGCTGCCGAGTGCGGGGCCGATGCCATTGGCTTTATGTTCTATGAACCCAGCCCACGCAATCTCACCCTCGAAGAGGGCAGGGTGCTTTCCCAGACGTTAAAAGGGAAGGTGACCCGAACAGGTGTGTTTGTGAATCCTGAACCTGTGTTTCTTGAACAGCTGTTAAACACTGTTGAACTTGATGCTCTGCAGTTTCATGGTGATGAAACAAATGAGTTTTGTCGCCAGTGGGGGCTGCCCTGGATTAAGGCCGTCCGGGTTCGGGAAAACAGCGATGTCGCGGAAGAACTGTCACAATGGACCAATGCCTCGGCTTTTCTTCTGGATTCCTATACGCCGGGTGTTTATGGTGGGACAGGGGAGGCGTTTGACTGGGGTCGCTTCCCCAAGCATCTTAAACAACCCCTGATTCTGGCGGGAGGTTTGTCTCCCGCTAACGTGGCAGAAGCGATAGCCACAGTTCAACCCTGGGCTATCGACGTTTCGAGCGGCGTTGAGCGTTCCAGGGGCATAAAAGATGAGACTCTCATTCGAGAGTTTATGAAAGAGGTCAATAATGTCTGCTAAGGACAAGTATAACCAGCCGGATGCGCGTGGTTACTTCGGAGATTTCGGTGGTCAGTTTATCCCCGAAACCCTGATGCCAGCGGTTCAGGAACTGAGCGAAGCGTTTGATAAGTTCGTCGGTGATCCTGAGTTTATGGAAGAATTTGACAAGGATTTGGCCCACTACGTTGGACGCCCATCTCCCCTCTATCATGCTGAACGATGGTCCCGTATGCTCGGCGGTGCCCAGGTTTATCTGAAGCGTGAAGACCTCAACCATACTGGTGCTCACAAAATTAACCATGCGGTGGGGCAGATTCTGCTGGCCAAACGCATGGGCAAGACCCGCATCATCGCTGAAACCGGTGCAGGTCAGCACGGTGTTGCCACGGCAACAGTCTGTGCCCGTTTGGGGCTGGAATGCGTGGTCTACATGGGCGCGAAAGACGTTGAGCGTCAGGCAGCCAATGTGTATCGCATGAAGCTGCTGGGTGCCAAGGTGGTGCCTGTAACCAGCGGTTCCCAAACCCTGAAAGATTCTATCAACGCTACCCTCCGTGACTGGGTGACTAACGTGGATAACACCTTCTACCTTCTGGGTACAGTGTGTGGCCCGCACCCTTATCCGAAAATGGTGCGCACCTTCCAGAGTATTATTGGCAGGGAAGCCCGTCGCCAGATTCTGGACCAGACCGGTAAACTCCCCGATGCACTGGTGGCCTGCGTGGGTGGTGGTTCCAACGCCATGGGACTGTTCAGTGAATTTATCGATGATAAAGGCGTGAAGATTTACGGTGTGGAAGCCGGTGGCCTGGGTGTGGAGTCCGGCAGGCACGCAGCGCGCTTCAGCGATGGTCGCAAAGGCGTTCTGCAGGGTAATCGTACCCATATTATGTGTGACGATGCGGGCCAGATTATTGAAAGTCATTCTGTGTCTGCAGGTCTGGATTATCCCGGTGTTGGTCCTGAGCATGCGTTGTTGCATGAGATTGGCCGTGCCGAATACCCCTACGCGACAGATGATGAAGCCCTGCAGGCCTTCCATGATCTGACTCTTTATGAAGGCATTATCCCTGCTTTGGAAAGCAGCCATGCTTTGGCTTATGTGACTAAACTGGCGCCCACCATGAATCCGGATCAGAGCATTATCGTGAACCTCTCCGGTCGCGGTGATAAGGATATGCACACGGTTGCTGCTATTGACGGCATGACTTTGTAAAGGGAACGGACAATGAATGCACTCAAAACGACTGTAGAGTCCAAGCGAATTGATGTCTGCTTTGCCCGCCTGCAAAGTGAAGGGCGCAAGGGTCTGATTCCTTATGTAACCGCCGGTGATCCGGGGCCGGAAGCCACCGTACCTCTGCTGCATGCTATGGTGGAAGCCGGTGCGGATATTATCGAGCTGGGCATTCCTTTCTCCGATCCGGTGGCCGATGGCCCGGTGATTGAACTGGCTCACCAGCGTGCCGTGTCACAGGGCGTTACACTCGCTGACGTACTGTTAATGGTCGCGGAGTTCAGGAAGAAGGATAATGTCACTCCAATCGCCCTGATGGGATACCTTAATCCCATCGAAATTATGGGTTATGAAAATTTTGCCCGCAGAGCGGCCCAGGCAGGTGTGGATGCATTACTGGCGGTGGATATTCCCCCCGAGGATGCCAAAACCCTGCTTGACCCTCTATATAAGGAAGGTCTGGAAACAGTCTTCCTGGTATCACCAAACACAGTAGATGAGCGTATTGAGAGCATCTGCTCTGTGGCTGGCGGATACATTTATTATGTGTCACTCAAGGGAGTGACAGGGGCCGGTAACCTTGATATCAGCGAGGTTCAGAGTCGTGTTGAACACATTAAGTCGTTCACATCTCTGCCGGTGTGTGTTGGTTTCGGTATTCGTGACGGTGCCTCGGCATCTGCAATAAGTAAAACAGCAGATGCGGTGATTGTGGGAACAGCGCTGGTGAAAGAGCTGGCCACCCATGAGAATGATCACGCCGCCGGGTGTGCTGCTGTAGCAGCCCGCCTGGCTGAGATGCGTACCGCCATGGATCAGTAACTCGTTTTCCCGGCTGGTTTAAGCCAGCCGGGATTCTGGGGGATTAACTCGAATGTGCAACTGGATAGCGTCATGAGTGGCAGTTGGCTGGATAAACTCGTTCCTTCACTGTCCCGGTCTAACTCTCCTCGTAAGAGTGGGCCTGGTAAGAGCAGTGTTCCAGAAGGACTCTGGAAAAAGTGCGTTAAGTGTGAGTCGGTTCTGTACCGCCCCGAGCTGGAACGCAATCAGGATGTCTGCCCGAAGTGTGAGCACCATATGCGTGTGTCTGCCCGTGTCCGCCTTGAGCGTTTGCTTGGAGATGAGGGCCGGGAAGAAATGTTTGCAGACCTTGAACCGGTAGATCGCCTTAAGTTCAAGGACAGCAAGAAATACAAGGATCGCCTGACCCAGGCGCAGAAAGCCACCGGCGAGAAAGACGCGCTGGTGTGCATGCGTGGCAATATCGAAGATGTGCCCGTTGTGGCTGTGGCCTTTGAATTCACCTTTATGGGCGGCTCCATGGGTACCATTGTGGGTGAGAAGTTTGTGCGTGCTGGAGAATACTGCCTTGAGCACAAAATTCCTCTGGTGTGTTTCTCTGCCAGTGGTGGTGCCCGGATGCAGGAAGCGCTGTTTTCTTTGATGCAGATGGCTCGCACCAGTGCGATTCTTGAGCGTTTGAAACAGGCGGGTATTCCGTATATCTCAGTACTGACTGATCCGGTTTATGGCGGTGTTTCGGCAAGCCTGGCCATGCTGGGTGACCTGAACATAGGTGAACCACGTTCTCTGGTTGGTTTTGCTGGCCCCCGGGTTATCGAACAGACTGTGCGTGAGAAGCTGCCCGAAGGTTTCCAGCGCAGTGAATTTCTGCTGGAGCATGGTCAGGTGGATATGATTGTTCACCGCCATAATATGCCATCGACTCTGGCTCGCAGTCTTCGTCGTATGACTCAACATCTGAACGGTCCGCGGGTGTCCTCCACCTCTGAACCCGACAGTGATTTTGATGAGGCTGAAGCTCTTTCCTGAGCTTTGCCTCTGATTTTGGTGAAGCCTGCTTGCAGGTTTTGCCGATAATTTCTTGAATTTTCACGGTTTTATCTGTACTAAAGGCAGCAAATATACAAATCCCGGTCAGCCCTTAGTGATGGATGCCACAGCAATGAATTCAGCCCCCACCTCTCTCCCTGACAGCCTCTCTTCCTGGCTGGCCTTTCTCGAATCTCGTCGCCCGGAACATGAAATGGAGCTGGGGCTGGAACGTGCTGACCGCACAGCTCGCAGGTTACTTCCTGCGTCTTTTTACAGTGACAATCGCAGTGTAAAAGTCATTACAGTTGCCGGCACCAACGGCAAGGGCAGTACGGTTGCGACTGTGGCCGCGATTCTCAAAGCTGCCGGTATCCGCGCCGGAGCCTGGACCTCTCCACACCTTCAGGTATTTAACGAGCGTATCCGCATTGATGGAGATATGGTGGCGGATGAAGCTATCGCTGATTCTTTTACCCGCATTGAAACGCTCCGTGGCGATGACTTCCTCAGCTACTTTGAGTTCGGGGCACTGGCTGCACTGGATATTTTCCTGCGGGAAAAAGTGGATGTCATTCTGCTGGAAGTCGGCCTGGGTGGACGACTGGATGCTGTGAATATTGTGGATGCGGATGTCTCCATCGTAACCACCGTGGATTTGGATCATCAGGCATGGCTTGGGGATACCGTTGAGAAAATTGCCTATGAGAAAGCGGGTGTTTTCCGTACAGACCGGCCTGCAATCTGTGGAGAGGTGGAGCCTGCGCAATCTCTGCTCAACCATATTAAAGATATTGAGGCCATTGAAGTTCGCAATGGTCAGGCATTTACGGCAGACATTTGTGATGAAACCATGGCTTTCACTGGCCGATGTGCCAATGGACAGAGTCGCTCTCTTACACTGCTACCTGTACCGAGCCTCCCATTAACCAGTGTGACCTGTGCCCTTGAAGCTGTGTGCTGGCTCTTTCCTGAAATGAACGAAGAGGCCATTCGTACCGGGCTGGGGAATGCCCAGCTGGAAGGGCGTTGCCAAAAGGTGCAGGCTGTCAACGGAAAAGGCGAGCCTGTTACTGTTATGCTGGATGTGGCCCATAATCCTCAAGCGGCTCGTTTACTGAAAAAGCGAATTGAACAATTCAATCATCCAAAGTCACTGGCGGTGCTGGGGATGTTGGATGATAAAGATCTGAAAGGTGTACTGGAGCCGCTGACAGGGCTATTCAGCCACTGGTACACAGGCACTGTTTCCTACACACTGCGGGCCAGAAACAGTGAGAGTCTGGCGAATGAACTGGTCGTTCTGGGGGAAGCTGTGACCAGCTTAACAAGTGTTCCGCAGGCTTTACAGACAGCTTTGGAGCATGCTGAAGCAAACAGCACGGTTGTCGTTCTGGGCTCATTCCATACCGTTGGAGAGTCCCTGACTTTTTTGTCGAATCAGGATAGAACCTAAGCATCGACACGGAACCGTGTCGCCGGTTAGTATTTCTTTATTGGATGATGGGAAAGTCAGGTATGGATCATAAACGTAAGCAGCGTCTCACGGGCGCACTGGTTCTGGTGGCTGCTGCCGTTATTGTCTACCCCTTGCTGTTTTCCAGTGGCTATGAAGAAGAGGTGCTGGCGTTAACAATCCCTGAGCCACCAGCTGCTCCCGAGATTCCCAAATATATCGAGCGTTTTGATAAACCGCTGATAGTACCCGAAGAGCCAGCGGACTTTGAGCCAGCTCCCACCGTTGCGGCTGTGGAGCGGCCTTCCCTTGATAGAAATAATATTCCCGTCAGCTGGAGCCTGCAGCTGGCGGCTTTTTCCCAGTTCAAAAATGCCGAGCAGTTACAGAGCCGCTTGCGATCTGATGGCTTCCATGCTTATACCCGGGAAGGGAAGAGTCATAAAAAAGGCGAATCCCTTTATCGGGTTTATGTCGGTCCGGATCTTCGTAAGGAGAAAATACTGAAACTGCGTAAAGACATTGAGAAAGATTACAGTCTGAAAGGTTTGGTTGTTCGGTTTGTACCGTAATTTACCAGATTGCCCGTTTTCCTTTGGGAAATATCACGGGAATACTGTTAGAATCCCGCCCGAAACTATTGATTGCGTAAAGAAGAGCACGTAAAGAGAGACTCATGAATCTGATCTGGGTTGACTGGGCCATAATGGCCATTGTCCTTGTTTCCGCATTAATTAGCCTGACTCGCGGCTTTTTTAAGGAAGTTCTTTCACTGGTCACCTGGGTGGCTGCTGTGATTATTGCCTGGCTGTTCAGTGGCAGTCTGTCTTTGATGTTTCAGGAATATATTGATACGCCATCGTTGCGAGCCTCAGCAGCGGCGGCGGTGTTGTTTATCGCGACCCTGCTAACCGGTGGCTTGATTAACAGCTTGATCGGGAAACTTGTGCAGATGACCGGGCTATCAGGCACCGACCGTGCTCTGGGTATGATTTTTGGCGCCATGCGTGGCGTGCTGCTTGTCACCATGCTTGTTGGCGTGGGCGAGTATCTGCCGGTTCACCAGGATAACTGGTGGAGGGCCTCCACATTGGTTCCCCATTTTGAAATTGTTTCAACATGGGTGAAAGGATTGGCAATGGATTCTATTGCCCCTCTGTTTGTACGTTGATCCTATTCAGATATCAGAGTTATCGCTGAAGCACTGCACCCACAGTGCTTCGAAAGGAAAAGAAAGGCCGTCACCCTGAACCGTGGGTCTGACCCTGCCGGCGGTGCTTTCTCAGTATAAGTACAGAGGCTTCACTCAGGGAGCGAGCCGCTGACGACAACGAGGTATACGGACGCATGTGTGGTATCGTGGGGATTTCCGCTACCAGCCCGATTAACCAGGTGCTCTATGATGCACTGACGGTTTTGCAGCACAGGGGGCAGGATGCTGCGGGGATGATGACCTGTCATGAAGGCCGGTTTCATCTGCGCAAGGATAATGGCCTGGTCAGGGATGTGTTTCACACACGTCATATGAAACTTCTGCAGGGCAATATCGGGATTGGCCATGTACGCTATCCCACCGCAGGCAGCTCCAGCTCTGCCGAAGCCCAACCCTTCTTTGTAAACTCCCCCTACGGCATTGCCCTGGCCCATAACGGCAATCTCACTAACGCTAACGCCATTAAGGACGAGATGTTTCGCACCCAGCTGCGCCACATCAACACTAGCTCAGATTCCGAGATTCTTCTGAATGTGTTTGCCCATGAGCTCCACGCTCAGGGGCAGCTTCAACCTCAGCCAGAACACTTCTTTACCGCCATTGGTAATGTTTTCAAGCGTTGCCAGGGTGGTTATGCGGTGGTGGCCATGGTGAACGGTCATGGTTTGATAGCCTTCCGTGATCCTAACGGTATCCGCCCGCTGATTTACGGACGTCGGGAAACGCCAGCAGGTCCTGAGTTTATGGTGGCTTCCGAATCTGTTGCTCTCAATGCCCTTGGTTTTGAGCCTGTGCGGGATGTCAAACCCGGCGAGGCGATTCTGTTTGACCTTAATGGCAACGTTCACACTCATATGTGCGCCGAGGATAGCTGTCTTACGCCTTGTATTTTCGAGTACGTTTACTTCGCCCGTCCGGATTCTATTATTGATGGCGTGTCAGTGTATAAGTCCCGTTTGCGCATGGGACAGAAGCTGGCTGAAAAAGTGCTGCGTGAGTGGGCAGATCATGATATCGATGTGGTGATGCCGATTCCTGACAGCAGCCGCCCGGCCGCTTTGGAAATGGCAAAGTATCTCAGTGTGAATTACCGGGAAGGCTTTGTGAAAAACCGCTACATCGGTCGCACCTTTATTATGCCGGGGCAGACGGAACGTAAGAAGTCTGTGAAGCAAAAGCTCAATGCTATTGGTCTGGAGTTCAAGGGCAAGAATGTCATGCTCGTGGACGATTCCATTGTCCGCGGTACAACCTGCACTCAGATTATTGAGATGGCCCGGGAAGCGGGGGCGAAGAATGTGTATTTCTGCTCTGCTGCCCCTGAGGTGCGTCACCCTAATGTGTACGGTATTGATATGCCAGTGGCCAGTGAACTGGTTGCCCATGATCGTACGGTTGAGGAGATTGCTGAGCTGATTGGTGCTGATAAGCTGGTATTCCAGGAGCTGCCTGATCTGGTGGAGTCTGTGCAGGTTGGGAACCCGGAGATCAAGGAGTTCGACTGCTCTGTGTTCGATGGCAGGTATCTGACCGGCCATGTGGATGAGGTTTATCTGAATCAGCTGGCGATGGCGCGCAGTGATGCTGCCAAGACAGCCAGCTCAAAGGATGAGTCGGTTATTGATGTTTATAACCAGACGGCTTGATCCTGTTGTTGGAACTCTAACTGTATGAGTTCCAACATACACTTTGTCTGGCTTCATGTTTAACTTCTTTTCGTTTTAGTGTTACAACTCCTCTCTGATTCTTGTTTTGTTGGGATAACCAGAATGAAAAACCGGCAAGTGCTTCCTGAAAACGCATCTTTTGAAACCTTGTCTGTTCGTGCCGGAACAGTACGCTCTGCCGAGCGTGAACACAGTGAAGCCATGTACCTCACCTCCAGTTTTACCTATGACTCAGCAGCTCAGGCGGCTGCTGTATTTGCTGGTGAGGAAGAGGGCAATGTGTATTCCCGTTACACCAATCCCGGTGTGCGCATGTTTGAAGAGCGTATGATGGCCCTTGAAGGGGCAGAAGAGGGGTGTGCAACCGGTTCAGGTATGGCGGCCATTATGGGTATCTGCATGGCTCACCTTAAAGCCGGTGATCATGTGGTGTGTTCCCGCAGTGTGTTTGGTACCACCGTCACCTTGTTCGCAAAAATTCTGGCTCAGTTCAATGTGTCCTGCACCTTTGTTGATCTGACCGATCTGGATCAGTGGCTTGATGCCATGCAGCCGGAAACCAAAATGCTGTTTCTGGAAACCCCTTCCAACCCCTTGGGGGATGTGGCTGATCTGGAAGGTATTGCAGAGATTGCCAAGGCTGGTGATGCCCTGTTTGTGGTGGATAACTGCTTCTGCACACCCGCACTGCAACAGCCACTTGCCTGGGGCGCGGATATTGTTATTCACTCTGCCACCAAGTTTATTGATGGTCAGGGGCGCTGCATGGGGGGAATTGCTCTGGGCAGTAAAGAGCTGATTCAACCTATGCACCTGTGGCAGCGAGCGGCCGGTGCCAGCTTGAGCCCGTTCAATGCCTGGGTTCTGTTAAAAGGTCTGGAGACGCTGAAACTCCGTATGGATGCCCACTGCCGCAACGCCCAGCAACTGGCCTGGTGGCTGGCGGAACATCCCAAGGTGGTTGATGTGCACTATTGCGGTCTTCCCCACCATCCCGGTGCAGCTCTGGCGCGCAAACAGCAGCAGGGTTACGGTGGCGTACTTTCTTTTGAAGTTGATGGTGGCCGTAAGGCGGCGTGGAAGGTGATTGATGGTGTACAGGTGATGTCCCGCACAGCAAACCTTGGTGATACCCGCACAACTATTACCCATCCGGCCTCTACAACTCATTGCCGTTTGAGTGATGACGACAAGCAGAAAGCTGGTATTGTGGAAGGGCTGATCCGTGTTGCAGCAGGTCTTGAGAATGTCGAGGACTTGAAGGCTGATCTTGAGCGTGGCCTGCAGGAGTTATAACTTAACAACAGGGGTAACCCCTGCCTGAACCTGTGGTTGAGATATATACCCAAGCGGCCTTTTCGAAGGTAGAATGGCCGACTTTTCTATCCTGACCCGAGTTCCAATGACAAAAGCCAACCAGCGCAAGCCTGTGCAGGCGCCAGATCTGTTCTCCTATCCGAAATATTGGGCAGAGTGTTACGGCACTGCTCCATTTTTGCCCATGTCACGGGACGAGATGGATGAGCTGGGTTGGGACTCCTGCGATATCATCATCGTAACCGGCGATGCTTATATCGATCACCCGAGCTTTGGTATGGCAATTATAGGCCGCTTTCTGGAGTCCCAGGGCTTTCGGGTGGGCATTATCTCCCAGCCGGACTGGACTAACCGTGACAACTTCATGAAGCTTGGCAAGCCCAACCTGTTCTTCGCAGTGGCTGCGGGCAATATGGATTCCATGATCAACCACTATACGGCTGATCTGAAAAAGCGCAGCGATGATGTGTATACCCCTGATGGCGAGGCCGGTAAGCGCCCGGATCGTGCTGTGACGGTTTATAGCCAGCGGTGTCGTCAGGCTTACAAAGATGTACCGGTTTATATTGGTGGTATTGAGGCCAGTTTGCGCCGCATTGCTCAGTACGATCACTGGACAGAAGAGGTTCGCCGCTCCGTTCTGATTGATTCCGGGGCTGATATGCTGATCTACGGAAATGCTGAACGTGCCATGGCTGAGCTGGCTCACCGCATCGCCAATGGTGAAAATGGCTCTGATATTGATGACCTGCGTGGCACCGTTGTTATCAAGCCGAGCACACCTGACGGTTGGACAGAGATTGATTCTTCCCGCATCGACTGGCCCCGTGATATTTCTTCTCTGGAGGAAGCCTATGGTGGCAACCCCTATGAAATGAAGGATGAAGCCACCTGTGCGCAAGAGAAACAGACTGAACAGGAAAGCGATACCCAGCCTGTACGGATTATTCCGCTGCCTCTACACCGTAAGGTAGAGCTGGATGACGAGAAAACCTGTATTCGTCTTCCGTCCTTTGAGAAGGTCAGCAGAGATCCTGTGCTGTACGCTCATGCCTCACGTGTATTGCACCAGGAATCCAACCCCCATAACGCCCGCACACTGGTGCAGCGCCATGGAAATCGTGAGGTATGGGTCAATCCTCCGCCTATTCCTCTGAAAACCGAAGAGATTGATGGTGTATTTGGGCTGAACTACCAGCGTCGTCCCCATCCCTCTTATGGCGATGCTAAAATTCCTGCGTTCGATATGATCAAAACCTCGATCAATATTATGCGAGGATGCTTTGGCGGCTGTACTTTCTGCAGTATCACCGAGCATGAAGGCCGTGTGATTCAGAGCCGTTCCCAGGAATCTGTGCTGCAGGAGCTGGAAGATATCCGGGATAAAGTGCCTGGCTTTACCGGTCAGATTTCTGATCTTGGCGGCCCGACGGCCAATATGTATTTCCTGAACTGCAAAGACCCGGATATTCACGCGAACTGCCGTCGTCTGTCCTGCGTGTTCCCCGGTATCTGTAAAAATCTGGAAACCTCCCACGCCCAGACCACAAGCCTTTACCGTCGTGCACGGAAAGTGCCGGGTATCAAGAAAATCGCCATCGCCTCAGGCCTGCGTTATGACCTGGCCGTAGAAGATCCGGAGTACGTAAAAGAGCTGGTGACCCATCACGTGGGCGGCTATCTCAAAATTGCTCCTGAACATACCGAGAAGAACACCCTCGACCTGATGATGAAACCGGGCATGGGCACGTACGACAACTTCAAGAAGATGTTCGAGAAGTACTCTAAAGAGGCCGGCAAGAAGCAGTATCTGATTCCATACTTTATTGCGGCACACCCCGGTACCACCGATGAAGATATGATGAACCTCGGACTGTGGCTGAAGAAAAATAACTTCCGGGTGGATCAGGTGCAGACCTTCTATCCGTCTCCTATGAGTCTGGCCACAGCGATGTATCACTCAGGCCGTAACCCGCTGAAGAAGATCAGTTATAAGAGTGGCCGCCTGTATATTCCACGGGAATACAGCCAGCGCCGTATACACAAGGCCTTTCTCCGTCATCATGATGAGAAGAACTTTGATTTGCTGCGTCAGCGCCTGACAGAAATGGGGCGCACCGATCTGATTGGTAATGGCCCCAATCAGCTGGTTCCGGCGGCAGAGCGCGCACCTCGCGGAGGGCAGCGTCAGGGCAATCGTCCACCAGCCCGCACAACAAACCGTAAACCTTACCAGAAGGCCCGGGGTGGTCAGTGGGATAATCGTGCCCCAGGCAAAGGCAGTCGCGGCAAGGGCCGGACAGCACCCAAGAGAAAATAAACAAGCTGAAAGATTGACTTAGAGGGACGTCATTGGCGTCCCTTTTTCATGTTCGCTATAAATGTTTCAACAATAAAAACTTGATGATTTGTAAATTTAGGTTATAACGTAACATTTTGAGCCGTTCGAAAATGCTCCGTTCGTTTTGAGGAAAGACTATGAAAACACTGCAGATCGTAACCGACAGGCTGGCCATCAGTTTATCGTTTCTCTGCCTGATGCACTGCCTGGCACTGCCCCTGCTGCTGGTGACTCTGCCCAGCCTGACGGTACTGAACCTTGAAAACGAGCTGTTTCATGTGGGCATGGTTGCTTTTGTCATTCCGACCAGCCTGTATGCCCTCACCCTTGGCTGTAAAAAGCATCAGA
>NZ_SMME01000582.1 GCF_009711465.1 Parendozoicomonas verongulae
ACTGGTGGTAGGGGAGCGTTGTGTAAGCCGTTGAAGGTGGGTTGAGAAGCCTGCTGGAGGTATCACAAGTGCGAATGCTGACATGAGTAACGATAAGGGGAGTGAGAGGCTCCCCCGCCGGAAGACCAAGGGTTTCTGCGCAACGCTAATCGGCGCAGAGTGAGTCGGCCCCTAAGGTGAGAGCGAAAGCTGTAATCGATGGGAAACAGGTTAATATTCCTGTACTTGTTGTGACTGCGATGGAGTGACGGAGAAGGCTAGGCCAGCAGGGCGATGGTTGTCCCTGTTTAAGGTGGTAGGCTGAGGAATCAGGCAAATCCGGTTCCTCAAGGCCGAGAGCTGATGACGAGTCCTCTTTTGGACGAAGTGGTTGATGCCAGGCTTCCAGGAAAACCTTCTAAGCGTCAGGTCACAACGAACCGTACCCCAAACCGACACAGGTGGTCAGGTAGAGAATACCAAGGCGCTTGAGAGAACTCGGGTGAAGGAACTAGGCAAAATGGTACCGTAACTTCGGGAGAAGGTACGCCGGCTTTGGTGATCGGACTTGCTCCGTAAGCTGAGGCTGGTCGAAGTAACCAGGTGGCTGCGACTGTTTATTAAAAACATAGCACTGTGCCAACACGAAAGTGGACGTATACGGTGTGACGCCTGCCCGGTGCCGGAAGGTTAATTGATGGGGTTATCCTTTCTCTTGCAGAAGGGAGAAGCTCTTGATCGAAGCCCCGGTAAACGGCGGCCGTAACTATAACGGTCCTAAGGTAGCGAAATTCCTTGTCGGGTAAGTTCCGACCTGCACGAATGGCGTAACGATGGCCACGCTGTCTCCACCCGAGACTCAGTGAAATTGAAATCGCAGTGAAGATGCTGTGTATCCGCGGCTAGACGGAAAGACCCCGTGAACCTTTACTACAGCTTCACACTGGACCTTGATGTAATTTGTGTAGGATAGCTGGGAGGCTTTGAAACCGGAACGCCAGTTTCGGTGGAGCCAATCTTGAAATACCAGCCTGATTACATTGGGGTTCTAACTCCGCGCCATGATCTGGCGTGAGGACAGTGTGTGGTGGGTAGTTTGACTGGGGCGGTCTCCTCCCAAAGAGTAACGGAGGAGTACGAAGGTTGGCTAAGCACGGTCGGACATCGTGCGGTTAGTATAATGGTACAAGCCAGCTTGACTGCGAGAGCTACAACTCGAGCAGGTACGAAAGTAGGTCATAGTGATCCGGTGGTTCTGTATGGAAGGGCCATCGCTCAACGGATAAAAGGTACTCCGGGGATAACAGGCTGATACCGCCCAAGAGTTCACATCGACGGCGGTGTTTGGCACCTCGATGTCGGCTCATCACATCCTGGGGCTGAAGCCGGTCCCAAGGGTATGGCTGTTCGCCATTTAAAGTGGTACGCGAGCTGGGTTTAGAACGTCGTGAGACAGTTCGGTCCCTATCTGCCGTGGACGTTGGAAGTTTGAGAAGAGCTGCTCCTAGTACGAGAGGACCGGAGTGGACGAACCACTGGTGTTCGGGTTGTGTCGCCAGACGCATTGCCCGGTAGCTAAGTTCGGACGGGATAACCGCTGAAAGCATCTAAGCGGGAAGCCCCCTTCAAGATGAGACTTCCCTGGGCCC
>NZ_SMME01000260.1 GCF_009711465.1 Parendozoicomonas verongulae
GATGTGGTTTCACCGGGGTGGATATGTGTGTTGTCCGCTGGGTGTATGGCAATACTGCCTGTCGATATCTCATCTAATGGCCATAACGGAGTAAGGTGACGAAATCTGTTCTTGTCTTCTGCTGCATAGGTGGCCACTGCAGACAGACCGATCACTATGCACAGACTGGTGGCAACAACGTTCAGCCTGAAGATCATTCCCATCCTTCCATAAAAAGAACAAAGATGATAGCAACTTAGCTGGCAGCCTCTTGTGGTGTTGATGTTTATTGTCAGGATATGGTTGTGAAAGGGGCAGACCGGGTCACTCATATTTACTGTTGTGCTGGGTGCGTTTGTGTCTGGTGAGCTGAGTGAATTGGACGAAAGCCTGGTTGCACCCGTCCTGGTTACAGACAAAGGATTTCTCCCTTGTGTGGATGCGCTTGTGTTT
>NZ_SMME01000231.1 GCF_009711465.1 Parendozoicomonas verongulae
AATGGGCTGGCACTGGGCAGACATCTCCAGGCCATGGGGAGCACAGACAGCCTGAAAACGGCCCGGGACATCTTTACCCGGTTGCGCACCCGGGCGGCCAAAGTGCAGGTGAACACTCCTTGCGATGACAAGGAGATCGAACTGGCTCTGGGCAGGCTGCTTCAGTCCATGGGGGGCACGAACAACCTGAGAGCGGCCTGGGACATTTTTATCCGGCTGCGCACCCGGGCGGCCGGAGGGCAAGAATACTCCCTGCAATGATAAGGACATTGAACTGGCTCTGGGGAGGTGCCTTCAGTGTATAGGAGGCTCGGGTAACCAGAGAGCAGCCCTGGACATATTTGCCCGGCTGCGCACCCAGGCAGCCAGAGGGCAGGCCAACACGCCTTGCGATG
>NZ_SMME01000752.1 GCF_009711465.1 Parendozoicomonas verongulae
AATTTCGGCCTGAAAGTCACACATCGGGTAGGCTTTATAAAAAATCAGTATCTGACTGAAGCAGAGCTTATAAACCCATCAACTTCAGCAGAGCCGGTGCTGGCTGGTAGCCCGGGATAGAACGACCATCTTCAAGATAAATAGCCGGAGTGCCACGCACGCCCAGAGAAATACCCAGCTGGTACTGGTCATTCACAGGGTTCTCACAGGTAGCCGGAGGAATAGAACCACCCTCTTTCAAAGTTGTCATAGCACTATTGCGATCTTTGGCACACCAGGCTGATATCATCTTGGCGAAGGCCGGAGCGCGTTCACCGCCACGGGGGAAGGCCAGATACCGCACTTCCACCCCCTTGGCATTCAGCTCGGGTACTTCCTGATGCAGCTTGCGGCAGTAGCCACAATCCACATCGGTGAACACATAGAGCACACCTTTGCGCTCTCCCTTGGGGGAGAACACGATCATATCCTTCACATCCACCGCTGCGAAGCGCTTTTTCACTTGCTGCTCACGTACTTTTTCGGTGAGATTATCCAAGCCGCCCTGGCGGATTTTCATCAGGTCGCCACCAAAGATGTACTGACCATCTTCAGAGACATACAGCAGTTCGCCAGACTTCATCTGAATCTGATAGATGCCTTTAACAGGCGCAGCCTCCACAGATTCCAGCACCAGCCCCTCATTTACCTGTTTCAAACCAGCCTGAATAGTTGCCTTAACCGTATTTAACTTTGCATCTTCTACTTTGTCGTCCGCTCGCGCTGTACTGGTTATGCCGGTGATCAACAACGCCGAAACCAGTAGAGCCTTCAGCCCCTTCCTCACTAACATTGGCAACCTCATTTTTATACCGAAATCATTTTCAATTTTTTAACCATAGCCTAACCACGGGGGTGGTGTTCTGCGTGCAGTTTTTGCAGTCTGTGCCGGGCAACATGGGTGTAAATCTGGGTGGTGGATAAATCACTGTGCCCCAGCAACATCTGCACAACTCTCAAATCAGCCCCGTGATTCAACAGATGTGTTGCAAACGCATGGCGCAACACATGGGGCGATAGCGGCTTATTAATGCCCGCAACAACTGCATACTTCTTGATGCGATGCCAGAACGTCTGGCGAGTCATAGCCTTTCCACCTCTGCCGGGAAACAATACATCACTTTGCAAACCTTGCAATGACTCAGCTCGGGAAAACGCCAGATAACGCTCCAGCCATTCACAGGCTGCCTCTCCCATGGGTACCAGCCGATCCTTACTGCCCTTGCCATGAATACGCAAAACACCCTGGCGCAGATTCACCCGTGAAAGCTCCAGCTCCACAAGCTCTGTTACCCGTAAACCACAGGCGTAGAGGATCTCCAGCATAGCTCTGTCCCGCAATCCCAGTTCTGTTTGAAGATCAGGTGCCGCCAGCAAACTCTCTACATCATCTTCGGTAAGTATTTTGGGTAAAGAGCGCCCTGTGCGGGGAGATTCGATTAACTGTGTCGGGTCAGCCGCTATACGCTCATTTTTCAGCAGCCAACGATAGAATCCTCGCACAGAAGAGAGCATGCGTGCTTTGGAGCGAAGATTGGAGTCCGGCTCAAATCGCCAGGCAAGGAAGTCGCGCAGCTGCTCCTGAGTCAAACCGAGAAGGGTAAGTTCATTCTCGTGGAGCCAGCTGTTGAGCTGGGAAAGGTCGCGGTGATAAGCCTGACGACTGTTATCGCTTAAACCTTTCTCCAGCCAGAGAAACTCGAGATAGTCTGCCAACTCATGGGGCAGAGAGGCTTTCATAGCGCACCTCAGCCCGGCACTGCCACCTTACCTTCCTGCACCATTTTCAGCATCTCACCCATTTTTTGTGAACAGTATTAATTGCCTTCAAAGGGCGCAACATTACCTTGAACGGGCCAGCAAGAAGCACATGACTGGCACCCATCAGATACATGCGGGTCAGAGATTTGCCCTTCTGGGGCGTATGCACAACCGGGGAATAGAAAACCACATCATCGGCGAGCAGATCACCGAGAATGGCGGGGTTACGGGTTTGGATAATCTTGTGCCACTGCTGAATAGCTACTGGCCTGTCTGCTACCTGAGACATCAGTCAATCACCTGCTGTTTTTCTATTTATTGTGAGATTCAACAGGGGAACAGTATTGCACGACACTCTGAGAAAGCACATTTTTTAAAAGCATATAAAGAAAAAGGCAACCAGTTGGCTGCCTTTTTCCCGTCGTTCTGCTGCAAAAACAGAGGTGATGGATTAGTTAAGCTTTTCTTTGATGCGAGCTGCTTTACCGCTCAGTTCGCGCAGGTAGTACAGTTTAGCCTGACGAACGTCACCACGACGCTTCACATCGATCTTAGCAACCAGAGGGCTGTAAGTCTGGAAAGTACGCTCAACACCAACACCATTGGAAATCTTACGTACGGTGAAAGCAGAGTTCAGGCCACGGTTACGCTTACCGATAACCACACCTTCGTAAGCCTGCAGACGCTCACGGCTGCCTTCCTTAACACGTACCTGTACGATAACAGTGTCGCCTGGTGCGAAAGAAGGTACTTCTTTCTGCATTTGTTCAGCTTCAAGCTGCTGAATGATCTTGTTCTTGCTCATTTGCTCTGTTGCTCCCAAGTCAGTCGAAATCGAGAACCCGCTCTTAATTCAAGTGCAGGATTTCAAAATTTTGGATTTCAAAATCCACTGTCAGATCAATTACTGATGTCTGGATCGTTATCCGCGTCATGATGATCACGTATAAACTCAGCCAGCAGTTGCTCTTCCTCAGCCGTCATAGTCCGACCTTCGAGAAGATCAGGCCGTCTCAGCCATGTGCGCCCCAGTGACTGCATAAGCCGCCACTTGCGGATGCGCTCATGGTTGCCGGAAAGCAGAACCTCCGGAACCGGCTTCCCTTCAAACACCTCAGGTCGGGTGTAATGGGGGCAGTCGAGCAATCCTTCAGCAAATGAATCTTCCTGAGCGGAATCCTGATGACCCAGGGTGCCCGGTACAAAGCGCGATACGGCATCGATAAGAGTCATGGCAGGCAGTTCGCCACCACTCAGGACAAAATCGCCAAGAGACCACTCTTCGTCAACCTCTTCGGCAACCAGCCGTTCATCTATGCCTTCGTACCGTCCTGCGACCAACACCAGCTTCTTCCGTTCAGCCAGTTCCTGTACCCCCGCCTGATCGAGTCTGCGACCCTGAGGCGAAAGATAGATGACGGTCGTGTCAGGACCAGCAGCTTCCTTTGCTGCCTGTATTGCATCACGCAGAGGTTGAATTTTCATCAACATGCCGGGACCACCGCCATAAGGCCGGTCATCCACTGTCCGATGTTTATCGTGGGTGAAATCCCTGGGGTTCCAGGTATTCACTTCGATCAGTTCATTCCTGACAGCACGTCCGCTTACACCATGATCGGTGATCGCAGCCAGCATCTCAGGAAAGAGCGTGACAACATCGAACCTCATTTGCACTGGTTTCGAATTCAAAATTCAGGGTCCCAGTCCACCCGCATGAACCCTTGTTCTAGGTTCACTTCTGTCACCACCTGATCTTCCAGCCAGGGGATCAGACGTTCCCGTCTGTCGATGCTTCCGCTGGCACCACGTACCACCATCACATCGTTTGCCCCGGTTTCCATCAGATGATGAACCTTGCCCAGATTGATTTCGTTACCGTCCTCGGTTTGGGCAAACACTGTCAGACCTTCCAGCTGGTACCAGTAGTACTCATCAGCTTCAGCGTCTGGCAGATCCCGACTGCTGACCAGAATCTCGGCACCAACAAATTGCTGGGCTAAATCCCGATCACCGGTGCCGTTGAGCAGAGCAATAAGCCCCTTTCCATGGGCACGGCCGCTGTCGAGTTTAACGGTCTGTTCACGACCGTTAGGGTATCGCAATCTCCACTGCCGGTAGTCGAGTATATTGGCCATGGGGTCAGTAAAGGAGTACACCTTCACCCAGCCCTTGATCCCGTATACCGCAGTGATGCGTCCCATGACCAGAAGGTCTTCGGATTTGGCATCACCGGCAACAGATGATTTGTCGGCGACGTGCATTAAGCGCTTTTCAGCAGCTGCTTAACACGATCGCTCATCTGAGCACCCTGCTTAACCCAATGGTCAACACGGTCAGTGTCAACACGCAGACGCTCTTCCTGACCACGAGCTTGTGGGTTGAAGAAACCTACACGCTCGATGAAACGGCCAGTGCTGGCGTTGCGGCTGTCAGCAACGGTCAGATGGTAAAAAGGACGCTTCTTGGAGCCGCCCCGGGCAAGACGAATAGTTACCATGGAATAATCTCTTCCTGTGTAAACTGAGTTTTCGGCAGAACGACGTAAACCACCGCCGGACATCCTCTGAGGCTGACAAGTCATCCTCAAGCTCTTTCCGGACGAGAGAAAGCCCGAGCTTTCCCCCGTAAAGGCGCAGTATTCTACGGTAATTTCAGTTTTATGCAATATAGGGAGTAAACCCGAAAAAAACGAGCCAACCGAAGGGAGAATTATGTGAGGTGGGGGAGTAGAGATGAGCCAGTTGGGTTAGCCGTGAAACGGTGTAACCCAACACACTCAAAAGGAGGTATAAACAGACCTTAGAAGGGGAACTTCTTACCACCACCAGGAGGCAGCATGCCACCGGGGCCACCAAGTCCACCCATGCCACCCATACCGCCGGGCATTTTGCCCTTCAGCCCGCCAAGGCCACGCATCATCTTGGCCATACCGCCCTTGCCGGTCATCTTCTTCATCATCTTAGCCATCTGCTTGTGCTGCTTGATCAAGCGGTTGATATCCTGAATCTGAGTACCGGAACCTGCAGCGATACGCTTCTTGCGGGAGCCGTTGATCACGTCGGGGTTACGACGTTCTTTTGGCGTCATGGAGTTAATGATGGCTTCCATCTGCACAAACATTTTGTCGGCTTGTGGGTTCTGGGCCACCTGTGCCATGTTGCCCATGCCGGGCAGTTTGTCCATCAGGCCACCGATGCCACCCATGGTTTTCATCTGCTGCAGCTGATCACGGAAGTCTTCCAGGTCAAAGCCCTTGCCCTTCTTGAGCTTGGTAACCAGCTTGTCGGCTTTCTTCTTGTCGAGCTTGCGCTCCGCCTCTTCCACCAGAGACAGAATGTCACCCATGCCCAGAATACGGGACGCGATACGATCAGGATGGAATGGCTCCAGTGCCTCGATCTTCTCCCCCATACCCAGGAATTTGATGGGCTTGCCGGTGATATGACGTACAGACAGCGCCGCACCACCACGGGCATCGCCATCGGCCTTGGTGAGAATCACACCTGTGAGAGGCAGGGCATCGTTAAAGGCTTTGGCAGTGTTCGCCGCATCCTGGCCTGTCATGGCGTCTACCACGAACAGGGTTTCGATAGGGTTGATCGCGCCGTGCAGCTCTTTGATCTCGTCCATCATGCTTTCATCAACATGGAGACGACCGGCGGTATCGATAATCACCACATCAACGTGCTTCTTGCGCGCGTCTTCAATGGCGTTACGGGCGATGTCGATTGGCTTTTGTTCTGTAGTAGACGGGAAAAACTCTGCATCCACTTCTTTGGCCAGAGTTTCCAGCTGCTTGATTGCCGCTGGACGGTAAACGTCTGCTGAAGCTACCAAAACAGACTTCTTCTTGCGCTCCATCAGCCACTTGGACAACTTGGCCACCGAGGTGGTTTTACCCGCACCCTGCAAACCAGCCATCAGAATAACGGCAGGAGGCTGGGTAGCCAGATTCAGCTCATCGTTGGCGGCACCCATCACTTCGATCAGTTCGCTGTTCACGATCTTCACGAAGATCTGGCCGGGGCTCAGACTTTGCTGAACCTCCTGACCGATTGCCCGCTCACGCACCCGGCTTACAAATTCTTTCACCACTGGCAGGGCAACGTCGGCCTCCAGCAGTGCCATACGGACTTCCCGCAAGGTATCTTTAATATTGTCTTCAGTAAGTTTCGCCTGGCCGGTGACATGTTGGAGTGTCTTTGACAGGCGATCAGAAAGGTTCTCGAACATCCGGCGCTCTCTTGATCCTGGCGTTCATACAAAAGGAGTGATTATACCTTTACCTTACCCCATCCTGCACCCTGAATAATCAGGAAACCTCTTCACCCCTGCCCCGGCTTATGCCAAACTCACAAAACTATGGATAAGGTGAGCCAATGTCAGTAGAAGCGCCCAGCGCCATCGCAGTCGTTCTCTATGTAATCAGCGCCCTGTGTCAGTGGCTGCGAATCAAAGGCAAGGACATTAACAAGCTGTTTGTTCAGCTTCTGGCCCTGGGGGGCGCTGTTGCCCAGTGTTTCAGCCTTTATTATGTCATTCACCCCCCTGAAGGCATTAACCTGAACTTTTTTGCCGTGGCCTCCCTCAGCTCATGGGTGGTCATTTTGATTGTTCTTCTCAGCAGCATCCGCAAGCCAGTGGATAACCTGCTGATTGTTCTTTTGCCTATGGCCGTTGCAGCCATTGCCAGCAGCGACCTTATTTCAGCCCGCCATACAATTTTGCTGGATCACTCTGCGGGCATTATCAGCCATATTATTATTTCCATAGTGGCTTACAGCACTATGACTGTTGCAGCCTTTCAGGCGCTTTTGCTGGCCTATCAGGAAAAACACCTCAAACAGCATCACCCCACTGGTATCATTCGTGCCTTCCCACCCATGCAAACCATGGAAAAGCTCCTGTTTGAATTTTTATGGGCCGGGCTGATCCTGCTGACCTTGTGTCTGGCCAGTGGATTTGCTTACCTGAATGATATGTTTGCACAACATGTTGCCCATAAAACGATTTTTGGCGCTCTAGCCTGGATACTCTTTGCCACCCTTCTGGCCGGTCGCACGTTCCGGGGATGGCGCGGCCGCACCGCTATCCGCTGGACTTTGAGCGGTTTTGTTTTCCTTATGCTGGCCTTTTTCGGCAGCAAATTCGTCCTTGATCTGGTTATCAACTGAGAGCATATCACCTTGAACGAAGCACCCATCGGCATCCTGCTGGGCGTACTGGTTTTCCTGCTGTTCCTTTCTGCATTTTTCTCCGGCTCCGAAACTGGCATGATGGCTTTAAACCGCTATCGTCTGCGCCACCAGGCCCGCAGTGGCCATAAGGGTGCTATTCGCACCAGCGAGCTTCTGGAGCGACCTGATCGTCTGATCGGCGTTATCCTGATCGGCAATAACTTTGTGAATAACCTCTCAGCGGCTATCAGCACGGTCATTGCTATTCGTCTGTGGGGAGACGGCGGCATTGCTGCCGCCACATTTTTGCTGACACTGGCAGTACTGATTTTCAGTGAAGTGACGCCAAAAACCCTGGCTGCATTGCATCCAGAGCGTTTCGCCTTTCCATCCTCTATGATCCTCAAACCGCTGCTGAAACTGCTTTACCCACTGGTCTGGGTGGCGAACACCTTGTCTAATGGGTTGCTGCGCATGATGCGGGTGAACCCTGATGAGGGCTCCGGAGACCAGCTCAGTCAGGAGGAGCTGCGCACTGTAGTGAACGAGGCAGGCAGCCTCATCCCAACCCGCCACAAAGGCATGCTGCTGAATATTCTGGATCTGGAAAACGTCACTGTTGACGACATCATGATACCCCGCAACGAGATTGTAGGCATCGATATTGAAGAGAGCATCGACGACATCCTCGATCATCTGCGTACCGCTCAGCACACCCGCATCCCCGTTTACAAGGGTGACATCAATAACACCCTTGGCATACTGCATATGCGTAACGTAGCCAAGCTGATCAATCTGGAAGAGATCACCCGCGCCGACCTGCTGAACGAAACCTCCGAGCCTTACTTTGTGCCGGAAGTCACACCCCTGCACACTCAAATGGTGAACTTCCAGAAGAACAAGCTACGCTCTGCCTTTGTGGTGGATGAGTATGGCGACATTATCGGGCTGGTAACGCTGGAAGATATTCTGGAAGAGATTGTTGGTGATTTTACCACCGACGTGGATGACATCAGTCAGGACATCACTCCACAGAAAGACGGTACCTACATTATCGATGGCTCCGCCAGCATTCGGGAAACCAATAAATCCCTGGACTGGGAGCTGCCCATTGATGGTCCGAAAACCCTGAACGGTTTAATTACGGAATATCTTGAGGAGATTCCCGAATCCAGCGTGTGCCTCTGTGTGAATACATACCACATGGAAGTACTGCAGATTCGGGACAATATGGTAAAAACGGTCAAGGTCTGGACAGCCTGACTTTGATCACTTACTGAAAACGCTCATCAACACGCAGCTGCTGCTTGAAGCGTTTGAAGTTCTGTACATAGTGAGCCGCTGAGAGCTCCAGCACGGTTTTCTGCGGTGCTCCCACTTCTTTCACCACCTTGCCCGGTGAACCCATTACAACGGAGCCATCGGGAATGACCTTTCCTTCCGGAATCAGAGCATTCGCGCCAATAATGCAGTGCTTGCCAATCTTTGCACCGTTAAGAATAACAGCGTTAATCCCAATCAGGCTGAAATCCCCAATTTCACAGCCGTGCAGCATCACCTTGTGACCAATTGTCACACCTTTGCCAATCGTGAGAGGAATACCGGGATCTGTGTGCAGAACAGAGCCGTCCTGAACGTTACTGTCCTCACCAATAATGATGCGATCATTGTCACCACGCACCACAGCGTTGTACCAGATGCTGGCGTTATTATGCAAAATGACGGAACCGATGACCGTGGCGTTATCGGCAATAAACCAGTCATCCCCCTGGATATCGACCGCACGCTCCCCAAGACGATAAATCACGACCACACCTCTTTGTTACTGTATGTCCATTGAAATTACACGACTCAGCAACAGGTCACAAACACACGCCCTACAAACTTCACGACAAACAGGCTTCAGGTAACCAGTTCGAAGAGAGCATCAAGCACTGCGTAAAGACCGGGAAGTCAGTCATCAGGATAAGCTTACGAACCCAGGCGGCAAAAGCTCTTCAAAACGCTCACGGATGAGACTAAATACATAGTCATCCTCAGCAGTAACACTTTCCTTCAGAGCAGCTTTAATCTCCCGGATAATGTTCCGCTCTGAGTACCCATTCTGTTTAATTTCCCCAAGATATCCCTTAAAAAACGACGCATACATCTCCGCAATAAAACTCGCCTCCGGGCCGTACTGAACGTGACACAGGCTTTTCTGACGATCTGTCTCAGCTAACGCTTCCCAAGCGTGGCATTTAAACTCATGCCTGTAGCTGTCGCGGTCATCCCAGTTAATCAAAGTTTGATGAATATCCACATACATTTCTCTCAATGTACTGGCAAGGCTTTCACTCAAAGGTTTTCTTAAACCGTTACT
>NZ_SMME01000072.1 GCF_009711465.1 Parendozoicomonas verongulae
GGAGCCTAGCGGGATCGAACCGCTGACCTCCTGCGTGCAAGGCAGGCGCTCTCCCAGCTGAGCTAAGGCCCCATATTGTCTATGGCTCACTTCTTGAGGAAGTGGTGGGTCTGGGCAGATTCGAACTGCCGACCTCACCCTTATCAGGGGTGCGCTCTAACCAACTGAGCTACAGACCCATAGACGTTTGATCTTTCACAATTCAGGCAATTCGTGTGAGCACTTGTCGGTGAGAT
>NZ_SMME01000764.1 GCF_009711465.1 Parendozoicomonas verongulae
CCCGAGCACATTGTGTTCGGGGTTTTTGCTTATGCTGGCTATAAATCCTCCTAAAGGGTAGGACAGCGCCACTATTTCTGACACAATGCCTGAGCGTTTTACTTCAATAAAAGAGCAACGGAGTATTGTTGTGAGAAGGTTACTAAAGACGTTTGTCGTCTTTTTGTTGCTGTCGCCCATGGCAGCTATGGCCGCAGAGCCTTATAAAGAAGGTGTGCAGTATTTCAGGCTGGACACTCCAGTACCAACCAAATCTGGCAACAATATCGAGGTTGCCGAAGCCTTCTGGTATGGCTGACCACATTGCAATGCATTGCGACCCCTGGTTCAGGGGTGGAAAAAAACTCTTCCTTCCGATGTTTCCTTCCGTGAAGTTCCTGCTCTGTTTAGAGAGGAGTGGAGAATTCATGGTCAACTGTTCTTCACTCTTAAGGCTTTAGGCTTAGGCGATGATGTTGACGATGCTGTTTACCACTCCATTCATGTTGATGGTAACCGGCTGAATACCCGTGAAGATCAAGTGAACTTCGTTAAGCGGTTTGGCGTTTCTGAGGCTGACTTTGATAAGGCCCATAACTCCTTTGGTGTGCGTAATCAGCTGCGTCAAGCGGATGCGTTTATCCGGGGAGCAGATATTCCTGGTGTGCCAACACTGGTTATCAATGGCAAGTATCGCCTTTCTGCTGGCAGTGCCGGTGGTCAGGATGAATTACTGAAAGTGGCCGAGTTCCTGATTAAGAAAGAGCGCGACCAGAAGAAAAACCCTTAACTTCTTATTTCTCTGACGATGCTGCAACAGCGAACTCAGAATTAAAAATCCGTGGAGGTTTCGGCCTGCACGGATTTTTTATTTTGAAGGTGGTCTTTGACACACCTTGATGATGGGTTGAGGCTACCATTTCTGGCACAATACTTTGGCATCCTATTCCAATAAAAATATCTGGGGTATCACTGTGATCAAACAAATAATAATCCTTTTTGCTGTACTGCTTCTATGGCCGCTGACTGTTCTGTCTGCAGAGCCTTATCAGGAGGGTGTTCAATATCATCGTTTGGATACACCTGTCCCAACGCAATCGAGCAATAAAATCGAAGTGGCAGAAGCCTTCTGGTATGGCTGCCCCCATTGCTACAGGCTGGAGCCAACCATTGAGGCGTGGAAGAGGACTCTTCCTGATTATGCGTCTTTCAGAAAGGTTCCTGCGCAGTTCCGCCCGGTATGGAAAAGTCATGGGCAGCTTTATTTCACCATTGATGCGCTGAAGCTTAATCCCTCTGTACACGAAGACGTGTTTAATGCAATTCATAAACAAGGGCGCAAGTTGGCAACACAGGAAGAGATGGCGAAGTTTGTCAGCCGTTATGGTGTAAAGGAAGCGGCTTTCAATAAGGCCTATAAGTCCTTTGGCGTGCGTAATCAATTGCGTCAGGCTGATGCTGTTGTGCGAGGCTCTCGCATTAACGGTGTACCTGCTTTGGTTGTCAATGGTAAGTACCGTATATCGGCACAATCTGCCGGTGGCAATGCTGAAATGTTGAAAGTGGCGGAGTATCTGATAGAAAAAGAGCGGGCACAGAAATAATCTGATCCCGCTCGGGGTGAAAATTATGGAGAGCCCTGTGGGGATTCGCAATTAAATCTCGACAAGGTTCTCGACAACAGCTTTCACATCCTTCGGGATGGTACGCATACGTGGCCAGTTCAGAGCTGGTTTACCTTCTTTGTCTTCTTCCATATGAGGCATTTTGGCGCCGCCGGTTTTGCGATCTACCAGGCGCAGATTGAAGTCTGTCTGCTCGGCTTCAGCATTATCTTGATCTACTTCAAGATAGATGGCCCAGCTCTTGTCTTCAGATTCCCAGTGAGGCTCTTCCAAAACTTTCAGGGTGTGCAGGCTGTCACCCATTTCCTGTAGCAGAGCGTCTTTTTCAGAGCTTTCCTGCTGGGCCTTCTTAAGGCGAGTTTTCAGGAGGGTGATTTCATTGTTCTTGTTGCGGTTCTCATCCTGCAAACGCTTGATCTGAGTTTTCATACGCTTGGGATTGTCTGCTTGCAGGGTTTTGTTTTCAGCTTTCAGCTGTTTGATCTCTTCTTGTAACTTTTCAATAGAGGAACTTTGAGAGGTGGAGGACATATTACTGCTGTATCCTTCGGAAAAACCCTGAAGCTTACCAGCAGGCAGCAAAAATCTCTGCTCTGGATTGCCACTATATGTAATGAAAAGGGTAGGGAGGTGCAGAGGGAAGGCGGCACTGCCTTCCCTGAAAGAGTGTCGTTTATTCGGTTTCCAACAGTTTGCCGCTGCTGATATTGATCTTGCGAGGCTTCATGGCTTCTGGGATTTCTCTTTCAAGATCGATATGAAGTAAGCCATTTTCCATGGCCGCGCCAGTTACGCGGACATAATCAGCCAGTTGGAAACGGCGTTCAAAGTTACGCTCGGCAATACCCTGATAGAGATACTTTCGTTCTGTTTTTCCTTCGGCTTTTTTGCCTTTTACGGTCAGAACATTCTGGCGGCTTTCGATGTCCAGTTCGCTCTCATCAAAACCTGCAGCAGCCATGGTGATGCGGTAGCTGTTCTCTTCGATAAGTTCGATATTGTATGGGGGGTAGCCGTTCTGGTTGCCTGTGTGGTTGATGTTCTCAAGCATGTTAGCAATGCGATCAAAACCAATAGCGGAACGGTATAGGGGAGACAGGTCGAAATCGATAGTACGCATGGTCATATCCTCAAATGAGCAATATGTGAATCAAAGTGGCCTTCCTCGGCTTTCTCATGAAAGTCTTTAGACAGGCCTTTTAAGGAGAGACCCTCCATTGAGCAATCTCTCTTAACCACAGATATAGGGACGTAAACTTCGATTCCAACCCCAAGGGGGGAAAAAATAAAAATTATTTTTCTTCGAGGCAGTAATCCACCATTACATCGTCGTCAAAAATATAACGGCCGGTGAAGCTTTTGCCTTCCAATACCAAGGGAAGCCAGAGTTCGTCGTCTGCCCACATCTCTTTATAGGGAAGGTTGTTGGTAGGGTACCAAACAGGAATAGCCTCGTCAGTTTCTGTGGGCGTTCCTTCAAACTGATCAGTGCTGTAAATATGCACATGAATAGAGTATCCGTTGGTGAATTGGAACAGGTTCTCGCCATGGTAGGTCAGATTTTCAGGGGTGACATGCAGCTCCTCCTGCACCTCACGAATTGCACATTGCTCCGGAGTTTCACCGGGTTCCAGTTTGCCCCCGGGTCCGTTGATTTTACCTGCTCCTAAACCTCGCTTCTTTTTAATCAATAGAACCTGATCGTCCTTGAATACGAAAACAAGTGTGGCGGGATCTTTGGGCCGCCAGTTGGTCCAGTCAATATCAGACAGCTTTTGAGGTTGGGGCATGTGGATATCTATAACAGTTAACGAAGGTGTAGAAAGGTTGACTCTGTAGAGTACAAATGTCCAGAAACTGAATGAGGTGTGAGGGTGTTTGGTAAAAATTGATATTAGTCAGGGTTTTAATGGTTTCCGTAGGAGATACTTAATCGAACATAAACAAACACATTATCTGTTTGTTTGTGTTTTTCAGTTCGATAGGGGATCTAATAATGACAGAAAGCAAAAAAGAGCTACTTGAACTGTTACTGAAAGCCTGGGAAAAAGAGCCAGAGTTAGATTTGATGCGTGTTGTGGAGCACGTTGCGGCATCGGCAGGTCACTTGGGAAGCGTCAGTAACTTAAGCGACGATGTTCTTTTCTATCAACTGGATAAAAATATGAGTGGGTGCCAACCTCGGCTTGGTGGCGTTCACACAGAGTATGTTCCTGATTTTCGTTCCGCTTTAATGGAGGCGAGAGGGTGCAAGGCTTAAGCCTTGCACTTCTAAGAAGACGGGATTACTTCCTTTTTTTCTTTTTGTGTTCTTTCTTGCCATAGAGTGAGGGCTCCCCTTCTGGCCGTGTTTTGAAGCGCCGATGTTGCCAGAGATACTGATCTGGATGCTGTCGGATCAGACTCTCGGTGAGAGAACAGATGCGGGAGGTGTCAGCAAAACTGTCCTCGGTAGGAAAGTTATCCAGAGGTTTTGAAAACTCAACCATATAGCGATTATCTTCACGGAGGAAGTAAGAGCCTGTCACCACCTTGGCATCAGCCAGACGTGCGAAGTCTGAGGTGCTGGGAATGGTCGCGGCATCGATCCCGAAAAAGGGGATAAAGTGGCTGCGCTTGCGCCCCATATCCTGGTCAGGAAGGATGATACCAACCTCTCCTTTCTTGATAAAATACAGAAGGTCTTTTACCTGTTTACGTGGAATATAGCGGGATTTGTGCTTGTAGCGATTACGGCACACGCTGCTCACATATTCATAAACAGGATTATCATGTACTCGGTAGAGAATGTTGAAGGAGAGGTGCTCGCTGGCAATGCGGCAGGCCATTTCCACGCAGGTCATGTGCAGTGCGCTGACCAGCACACCGTGGCCGTTTTTCTGGATATTCAGCACATGGGATAAGCCAATAAACTCACCGATGCGCTCAATGCGTTTACGGGAGGAAAACCAGGCAACACCAGGCTCGAGCAGGGCGATACCGATGGACTCAAAATTTTTGAGCAGTAACTCTTCTCGCTCTTCCGCAGGTTTCTCTGGGAAGCAAAGCTCAAGGTTTTTACGGGTAACTTTCACCCGGCTGCCGCCCATTCTCATAAACAGGCGTCCGATGCGTCGGCCGATAGCCAGCACCCAGGGAAAGGGAAGTCGTCCCACAACAAATAGAAAAACAATCAGCAACCACAAACCCCAGTGTCTGGGGTGCAGATAAGACAGCTTGAAACGATACTTAGCGGTGTACTCCCTTTCATCAAAGGGAATCTCGTGATCAATCTCCGGATTCAATGCACTTCTCGAACGCAACCAACAGATCACCGCATTATACCGGAAGTACCGGATAGTATGCCGGTCACTTTGCGTAGGTTTGTTGATTTTCTGTTACATGGAAAGGTAGATAAGACGTGTAGTGCAAGCGTATTATCGCTTCTCAACCATTATTGGCTTCACTGAGGAGGATATTTCGAGTGAGTGAATTTGATTACGACCTGTTTGTGATTGGTGCAGGGTCCGGCGGTGTGCGCGCCAGTCGCATGGCTGCCACTTCTGGCGCCAAAGTGGCTGTGGCTGAAGGTCGTTTCCTTGGGGGAACCTGTGTCAATATCGGCTGTGTACCCAAGAAACTGTTCGTTTACGGTGCCCACTATTCAGAAGATTTTGAAGATGCCCGCGGTTATGGCTGGACAGTGGAGGGCGCAAAGTTTGACTGGCCAACCCTGCGAGACAACAAGACCAAAGAAATTGAGCGCCTGAACGGTATCTACGAGAACATTCTGAAGAATGCGGGTGTTGAGCTGATTCACGGTTACGCCAGGGTAGTGGATGCCAATACGGTTGAAGTGGCAGGTCAGACATACACCGCTGAACGCATTCTGGTTGTACCCGGTGCCAAACCATTCGTACCTGACTTCCCCGGTAAAGAGCACGTGATTGTTTCCGACCATGCATTCTATCTGGAAACCTTCCCTAAGAAGATTGTGGTTGTGGGCGGTGGCTATATTGCTGTTGAATTCGCAGGCATCTTCCATGGGTTGGGTGCTGAAACCGTACAGTCTTATCGTGGTGATCTGTTCCTTCGCGGATTTGACAAGGATGTGAGGGAAACCCTTCGTGATGAAATGCTGGGCAAGGGTATTGATCTACGTTTCAACAGCAATGTGAAGAAAATTGATAAAGAAGCTGACGGTAGTCTGACCATCACTTGGGCGGACGATACCACCGAAAGCTGTGATGCGGTTTTGTACGCCACTGGTCGTGTGCCGAACACCGGCAATCTTGGTCTGGAAGAGGTTGGTGTGGAAATGGGTAAGAGAGGTGCTATCAAGGTTAATGATAACTTCCAAAGTTCTGTGCCAAGCATCTATGCACTGGGCGATGTGATTGATCGCCTGCAGCTGACCCCTGTTGCGCTCTCCGAAGGTATGGCTTTGGTGAATCACCTCTATGGCGATAAAGAGCCTGTCGCTATGGATTATGAGCATATTGCTACTGCAGTGTTCAGTCAGCCCAATATTGGTACTGTTGGTTTGACCGAAGAGCAGGCCCGTGAGAAGTATGGCAATGTGGTGATTTTCAAATCCCGCTTCCGCCACATGAAGCATACTCTCAGCGGTCGTCAGGAAAAGACTTTCATGAAGCTGGTTGTGGATGGTGAAACCGATAAGGTTCTGGGTTGCCATATGGTCGGTGCAGACGCCGGTGAAATTCTGCAGGGGCTGGGCGTTGCTCTGAAGGCGGGAGCAACCAAGAAGATCTTTGATTCCACTATTGGTATTCACCCAACAGCAGCAGAAGAGTTTGTGACTATGCGTACACCTGCTTGATTTTGTTTGTGTAAATCGAGGCTGTGTAAGAAAAAAGGGGAAAGCCGGTTGGCTTTCCCCTTTTGGGTTCTGAAGGAATATCGAATTCAGATTGAATCAGAATACGGCTACGGAGTACTTCAGGTAAAGGCGATTGCCTTTTTCCTTTGTCTTCTGAGTTTCTGTGCTACCAGTTTCGCGTTCGTCCAGCTTGTAATTGAAGTGGTACCACGCCAGGGACAAACCGTCTAACTGACCATCAAAAGCGTAGGAGATATAACTTGAGTATTCACGACGATCAAACGTGCTGAATCCCTCAGCATCATGTCCTTTGGCTGTTGTCAGATCAATACTCAGGCCTGGCAGGCCGAGATCCGCAAAGTTATAACCTGCTGTCAGAAGGTAGGCCTTTTCACCTTCAGCAGAGTAGTCAGCCCATTGGGACAGAGATGAGTTAAAGGTTCCGTGGTCACCGGCACCGGTATCTCCTGCCTTCCAGTCACCATCTTTGGTCTTGTTATAGCCTGCACCCACATAGGCACTGCCGAAGTTTACGGTGGCATTCAGGTTGTAATAGCTGGACTTATATTTATCGGCACTGCCATCATCTTTGGCTGTGGCATAGCGAGCGTCCATGTCCACAGAAAGATCTTCACCTAAAGGCAGGGTGTAGGCTGCTTTCAGGAACTTCTTCTTGTAAAGGTCTTTGGCGCGCAGTGCCTCGGCAGTCAGGGCGACATCGGCAACGGTGAAATTTGCACCCAGAATGCGGATGCTGTCTACGTCCAGATCCTTGGTGAAGGAGGAGTCGTTACGGTTACTGCCTTTGGTCAGGTGCGCACCGTAAACAGTGGCGCCCATTAAGCTGGCAGACAGGTCAAGACCATAGGAACTGGCAGGCAGAACGCGAGAACCGGCATTGCCGTAAAGCTCATAGCTACGCTTCTTGACACCATAGGCACCGGCCAGATCAACTGCACCCAATGTGTACTTGGCTTTCAGGTAGGCTTGTTGAACACCTGCAATGTTGTTGGCTTTTTGTTGGGCTTTTTCAGCATCATATGCAGCTGTGCCTTTGGTTTCATACAACTTGTTGCCTTCAATGTTGCTGAACTTGGAGCCTTTCTTGGCACTGATTACATCAGCAGCACCAACAGTTACTACAGCGCCAATAACATCATTAACATAGCCTGTATCAAAGTCAGCAATGAGAGCGTGTACCCATTCATCACGCTTGTTAGCTGAACCAGACCCGTGATCTTCATCCCATTTGTAGTTCTTGTAGGACAGCTTAAAGGAAGGATCTGTAGTTACAACTTCAACAGCTTGAGCAGAAGTAGCTGCCACAGCGGCAGCGATGGCTGCGCCCAGGGCAGATGCTTTCAAGTTTTTCATTGTGTGTGTCTTTTTTTTGTTGTGTGTTTTGTATTTATTGCGACGACAAACTGCAAGTAAATGTTGTGCGCGTCTGAGCATATCAAAAGTTTTTTTATTTGTGCACGTATTAATGCCTATTTTTTTGCTGGGCAGGCAAAAAAATAGGACAGACGTTTTATATGGTGCAGTGTGGTGCAGGAAAGAAGGGCGTTATGTGGTGCGTGCACCAAGTTAAGAAGGTTTACTGTGAGGAGAAGTTGTTTTTGCCAGGGATTTTTGAAGCTCTTTCATTTCTGCTGCAATTTTCTTGCAGCGTACATTCTGTAAAGTCAGCTTTTCTTCCATGTTAATCAGGCTGGCATTCATCTGGCTCAAGCCATAGAGTGCATTTTTGAGCTTCTCATTATAATGATTTTCCTGACCATGCTTTGCCTGTGGGTAAGCGTCCTGTTTGCTCATTGGTTTGAAACCTGTTTTTTTGAGTCAAGTTTCAGCTTAGTTCACTCTTCGAAAATAAAAAGAAACCCGACCATTGCCGGGTTTCTGATCAAGAGGCTGTTTCGCTTTTAGTGAAGAGCAGTAGTGCCTTGAAGAGGTATGGCTTCTACACGACTGTTAAGCTCTGCCAGAAGTTCCTGAATATGTTTCTTCTCGGCATCCACCACTTCGCTGGTACGTTTGGCTCGCCCTTCCCGGTGGCGTTCCATAGCTTCCATAATGCGCAGTTCCTTTTCGCTGAGCACAGGCTTTGGTGGTTCAACGGTTACCGGTGCTTCTACAGCAGGGTTCGCTTCGACAGCTGGTGCAGCTTCTGTTTGAATAGTAGGCTCTGCAGTTGCAACGGGAGCCGATTTGCGTTCAGCTGCAACCGGCGTCACTTCAACTGTACGGGTTTGGGTCTCCAGCTGACTCGCAGCATCGGAATTTCCAGCAAGCACGCCGTCCACTGCCGCGGTGATAGCTGCCAGTTGTGCATTGATTGTGTCATCAATGCTCACTTCCACTTTTACATTGCCAGTGGTGCGAGAGGTACGTTTTGGGTCTGCGGGCTTTGGTTTGACAGCAGCGGCTTTCTCTTTTTCTTCCTGCTCTTTAGCGGCCTGGGCCAGAATAGCTTTGGCTGCAGCCACCGCATCGAAAGATGACCTTCCACTAGCTGCTTTTGGGGCTGCAGGTCTGGCTGTGCTTTGTGGAGCGGATGTCTGCTGTTGAATCACCGGCTGGGCTGGTGTGTCAGCCTTGATAATACGGCCTTTTGCTTCGGACTTTTCTTTGTCTTTGTCTTTGTCTTTGGACTCCACACCTTCCATAGGCAGGTCGTCCGATGCATCGGATGCGAAAGTATCCAGCAGATCAAGCAGTTCTTTTTCAGCTTCCGATTTCTTGCGGCGCACTGGTGCTTTCTTTTTGATGACAACCGTGCTGGTTTTGTGTCCGCGCAGGCTGATAGCGTTCAGACTATCGACAGCATCCTGCTCCAGCTCCGCCAGCTCCTGGCGACTGTCGGCCATGTCATAAATTTCGCGGGTGAAGGCATCACAGCCATGGGTACGAATATCACGGTACAGTGGATAATCGAGATTCTGCTCAGCGGCAGCCACCATTCTTTCCCACTGGGCTTCCAGATCGTTTCGGGTGGAGCCAACATAAATCTGGCTGGTGACAGTGTTAGTGACGGTGAAGATAATCAAGAGGCAACGACCCGTGTGTTACTGAACGCGAGGCGCGCATTATAGCGGCCTTGTCGGTGGTGTGAAGTGGGTTTTTGGTCAGTATTTCACGAATGATTTATAGCACTTGAAAAGCACACTTTCCGGGTTGTGAGTGAAAGTCTTTTGTCGTGTAAGGCTGAAGGCAGCCTGCATTGGGCAGGCTGCCCTGTAAGAAAGGATCAGGCAGTCCGTTTTACAGACATGTGAGCCAGGTCGATCATGGCCTGACGGTGTGGTGTATCATCCAGAATCTGGATCGCTGCAATGGCCTTGTTAGCTTCATCACGGGCGCTTTGTGCGGTGTAGTTCAGCGAGCCGCAGGCTTTCATCGCAGCCATGACTTCACCAAGATGCTCAAGGCCGTTTCCGCGAATGGCTTTACGAATCGCGGTGGTTTGTTCCTGAGTACCATTGGCCATGGCGTGGATAAGCGGCAGTGTGACTTTACCTTCAGCAAGATCATCACCTGCGTTCTTGCCCATGGTGTCGCTGTCGCCGGTGTAGTCCAGCAAGTCATCCACAAGCTGGAAGGCAAGGCCGAGGTGATTGCCATAAGCCTTAAGGGCTTCAATTTTTTCTGAAGAGGCTTCAGCAAGCAGGGCCGCGGTATGGGTGGAGGCTTCAAACAACATGGCTGTTTTGCAGCGAATCACTTCCCGGTACTGCTCTTCGGTGAGGTTCGGATCGCGAACGTTCACAAGTTGCATCACTTCACCTTCGGCAATGACATTGGTAGCAGAGGCCAGCGTGGAAATAACATCCATTTTGTTAATCTGCACCATCATTTCGAAAGCACGAGAAAACAGGAAGTCGCCCACAAGTACACTGGGGGAATTGCCCCACCTGGCATTGGCGGTGGAACGGCCACGGCGCAGATCGGAAGAATCTACAACATCGTCATGAAGAAGAGTGGCTGTGTGCAGGAATTCAATAGTGGCGGCGAGGGTAGAGTGCTTGTCGCCCTTGTAACCGCAGGCGCCGGCACTGAGCAGCACAAGGAGAGGACGCAGACGCTTGCCACCGGCATCAATAATGTAGTGGCCGATCTTTTCTACCAGGCCAACGTCGGAGTGCAGCTGAGCCATGATGCATTCGTTTACGGCCTGAAAATCCTCTTTGACCGTAGCGTAGATACGGCGGACATCGTCGTTCTGGGACATTCGTGGAGATACTTGTGTGAAGAAACTGGTAGACGGTAGTTGATCGTATGAGGTGCCCACAAGGGTGTCAAGGAAATACACCACCCCAAAGCCTGCGATACTGACCGTGTGCAGTAGATGTCCGCGAGAGAGTGAGAATGGCTTGTTTCGTGGAGAGTCCTTCTCTACAATACGCGATCCGTTCTGAAAGTCCTGATAGTCGCCATTTTGTTATGGCCGGTTCACGCCGGATCATGGGGCACTATCTTGGAAACAGTCGGTTAACAGAAAATTCCGCATCTGGCGGATGCCTTTGACAAAAAGGCCAAGGATTTTCGGAGAATTCCATGTACGCAGTTATTAAAACTGGTGGCAAGCAGTACCGCGTGACTGAAGGCGAAACCCTGAAGGTTGAGAAGCTGGACGTTGCCACTGGCGAAGCCATCGAACTGGACCAGGTTCTGCTGGTTGCCAACGGTGAAGACGTTAAGATCGGTGCTCCTGTTGTTGAAGGCGCTAAGGTTAACGCTGAGATCGTTGCTCACGGTCGTGGCAAAAAGGTGACTATCGTTAAGTTCCGTCGCCGTAAGCACCACCGTAAGCAGATGGGCCACCGTCAGTGGTTCACTGAAATCAAGATTACTGGCATCAGCGCCTGATTCGGAGGGTATTGACTCATGGCACACAAAAAAGCAGGCGGTAGTACTCGTAACGGCCGCGACTCGGAAAGTAAACGCCTTGGCGTGAAGCGTTTCGGCGGTCAGGCTGTACTGGCTGGCAACATCCTGGTTCGTCAGCGTGGCACCAAGTTCCACGCTGGTGAGAACGTTGGCATGGGCAAGGATCACACCCTGTTCGCTAAGGCTGACGGCAAGGTTGTTTTCGAAGTTAAGGGTCCAAAGAACCGTAAATACATTCGTGTAGAAGCGGCTTAATGGTCTCTGGCTTCCTGAAAGCCTGAAAAAGCCCCGCTTGCGGGGCTTTTTTGGTTCTGAGTTTTCCCATATCTTCCCTTCAC
>NZ_SMME01000839.1 GCF_009711465.1 Parendozoicomonas verongulae
TCTTTAGACATGGAAAGTCACACATCGGGTCTGTATAGGGTTTATCGCTAAAACTCACAGTGATTTTCACGACAACATATGTACAATGTTCGTTATTGGCATTCACTAATAAAGATAAAAAGAATGAGACGAACGGTTTTTGATACCCCGGTAGTTCATCACTTTTTCAATTTTGTAAGCTGGATTGGGTTGAAGCTTACAGGTTGGAAGATTGAAGGTAGCGCCCCCCATCACAGCAAATATGTGCTGATTGCTGCCCCCCATACAAGTAATTGGGATTTTCCTGTGACTCTGGCCATAGCCTTTCGCCTGAATGTAAAACTGTTCTGGATGGGTAAGGCCTCCCTGTTTAAGGGGCCTATGGGGCCGATTATGAAATGGCTGGGTGGCATTCCTGTAGATCGCAGCCAGAATACGGGACTGGTTCAACAGGTAGTCGATGAATTTAATCGTTGTAAAGAACTGGTTGTGACTATTCCGCCAGAAGGTACACGCAGCAAGGTGAAAAAGTGGAAGAGCGGCTTTTATCATGTAGCCCATGGTGCCGGTGTACCAATTAGTCTGGGCTTTCTTGACTTCAAGAGGAAGGTTGGTGGTATCAGTAAAACATTCATCCCTACTGGCAACTATGAAGAAGATTTGAAGAATATTCAGGCGTTTTATAAGGGTATCACCGGGAAGAGACCATCACAGTTTGTTTAAGCGACTTTGTTTAATATCCCGACCATATATATGGTTATATGGTCGGGGTTAGCGCAGGTTATTTGGTCTTCGTGTCTTCACCCTTTTTCACAGTCACGCTTTTAATCACAACCGCTTCCTCGGGCACATCTGCGTACATTCCGCGATGTCCGGTTTTTACGCCAGCAATTTTGTCGACAACATCCATTCCTGTCGTCACTTTCCCGAAAACAGCGTAACCAGCCTTGCTGTGGCTGCCGTTTAGAAAACTGTTATTCACCAGATTGATAAAGAACTGGCTGCTGGCACTGTCGGGTGCACTGGTTCGTGCCATGGCGATAGTGCCGCGATCATTGGTAAGGCCATTAGCCGATTCGTTCTTAATGGGAGCCTTTGTGGCTTTCTGGCTCATATCACTGGTGAAGCCGCCTCCCTGAACCATAAAACCATCAATCACTCGGTGGAAAATAGTATTGTTATAAAAACCACTGTGGGTATATTCAAGAAAGTTTTTGACCGTAACTGGTGCTTTTTCCTGATCCAGGGTGATCTCAATTTTACCCATAGAAGTATCCATCACCACCACGGGGTTGCTGATAGCAGAGGGAGCTGCCTGTACACCCATGGCGAACAGGAGGGTGATCAGGGTTGTTGCAAATGATTTCAGATGGCGCATAGGGAATCCTGTGTTGTGGGTTAGTCTGCCAGTCGAATGCCGTCTTTGCTGATAATGATTTTGCGCTCTTTGTAGAGGCCGCCAATAGCCATTTTGAACACACGTTTGCTGGTTTTAAAGTATTGGTTGATTTCTTCTGGTGTGCTTTTGTCGTGTATTGGCAAAAAGCCATTATTCGCTGCGAGTTTTTCCAGAATCTGCTGGCTGAAATCGCCCGCTGATTTGTAGCTTTTAGGGTTTTGCAGGCAGAGGTCGATTTTCTGATCCGCGCGTACACGCTTAATGTAACCAGTAATTTTTTGGCCCATACGTACAGACTGGTGAATATCGTTATGGAAGATCACCCCCTGATGGCGATTGTTAATGATAGCCATATAACCGATATCTGTACGGTCGGTAATCATCAGTGATACTTCTTCGCCAGACTCGTAGCGGGGAGGGCGCTGGTCGAGAAACTTCTCAATCTTGGAGGAAGCCACGATGCGCCAGTTGCGATCTTCCTGATAGGTGTAAACGACATAGTACTGGCCTTCGCGCATGCGTACCTTTTGCTCGCTGAACGGTACTAGCAGCTGTTTGGGCAGACCCCAGTCCAGAAATGCACCCACCTGATTGACTTCCTCTGCCTTCAGGCAGGCAAACTCACCCAGAATGGCTTTGGGGCGCTCGGTAGTGGCAATCACATCATCGTTGGAATCCAAATAGATGAAGACCTTCAATGCATCGCCGATTTTGCTGTCTTTCGGTACATAGCGCTTGGGCAGCAGGATATCAACATACTGTCCGCCTTCCACATAGACACCAAACGGTTTCTCGCGAATAATTTTCAGAGTGTTCCAGTGGCCGATTTTTACGTGGAGGTTGGATGCCTCGGTGTCTGAGCTTTCAGTCGTGATCTCAGGGAGGGAGTCATTGGTCATGGTGAATTCATGCAGGATAAAGATTTGGTGGCGGAGTATATCACCAGTTGTACCGACAAGAATGCCTAACTATCGCCTTTAACCGAAAAGACGTCACCGATCGGCCAGATAGAGAGGTCGCTGACCGTTTACCCCTGTTAAGAATTATCCTTTGAAAGTAACGAGTTTGTGGTCAGGTGGGATATCTGACCACTCTCGCTAAACTTCGTTGTCTTACCTTGCCAGGTGCGCACAGCAGATACTCCCAAAGCCAGAATAATCGATAGCCAGGAGAGCCACATAAACGGCAGATAGCTTAGGGTGCTCACTCCGAGAATGCCCGCCATAAACGTGCCGTTATCGCTCCAGGGCACCATACCGGAAGTCAGGGTGCCACCAAACTCGGTGTTGCGGGAAAGCAGGCGACGGTCTGCTCCCAGGGCATCGCTGGTAGCTGCCATCAGTTTGGGGGCAAGAATCAGAGATACATACATCGCGCTGCCCAGCAGGTTGCCCAGAAACGCAGTCAGCAGTGTGCAGCCCGTCAAACGTGCTTCATTGGTTACGTACTTTTCCAGTCGGTTGGCCAGTAGTTTCACAATGCCGACTTTCACCAGAAGGCTGCCAAAGCCCAGCCCAAAAGTGATCATGGCAACAGAGGGCATGATGGAAAGCATGCCGCCCCGGCTGAGCAGTGTATCGATAAGCGCAATACCGGAGTTGAGTTTGGGGAGTTGCCAGATGCTGGAGATGGCAGGAGTCAGTTCGGAATCCTGTAACAGGATTGCAGCCAGAACACCCATAAAGCTCCCCATGGATATCACAGGGAATGCCGGTTTCCGAAAAGCCAGTAATAGCATCACCAGTGCCGGAGGCAGAAAAGCCAGAGGCGAAATAGAAAAGTTCTCCTGCAGGGCAGACATGATGGTGCTAATCTGGTCGAGGTTGCCATGCCCCTGATAAAGGATGCTGGAGGCGGAAAATAGAATAGCTGTGATGATGTAAGCCGTCAGGCTGATAGGCAGCATGCCTTTAATGTGGGCACGAATCTCCACGCCAGACATGGAAGAGGCCAGCAGTACGCTGTCGGACAGCGGTGAAAGTTTATCCCCAAAATACACACCGGAAAGAACCGCCCCTGCAGTTAGAGGAGAGGGGATACCCAACCCTTCCCCAATACCCATCATGGCAATGCCTGCCGTGCCTGCGGCTCCCCAGGATGTGCCCGTTGCCAGCGCGGTGAGTGAGCAGATGAAAAGAGTAGTCGGCAGAAAAAAACTGGGGTGAATGGTGGCCAGCCCATAGTAAATAATGCCAGGAACAATGCCTCCGGCTATCCAGCTTCCAATCATTGCGCCCACGGCAAACAGAATTAAAAGAGCGGGCATGCCTTCAAAAATGCCAAAGGCGGCGGCTTCTTCCAGCTCACGGTACTGGTAGCCGAGTTTCAAACCAAGGCCCATCACCAGAAACCAGCCAAAGAACAAGGCCAGTAAAACCGGAAGCTCGAAAACAGTAGTAAAGCTACAGGCCATCAACAGAAAAAGGCCGAGCACCAGAAAGGACTGAATCAAGGTAGGTCTTTGTTGTTTCTTTTTATGAAAACTATCCAAGGCGAACTCCTGTAAGAGGCAGCCAAGAGGCCACAGGGTTCTCAGTATTGGAAAAGAAAGGGAGAAGCGCCACCCCTTTGGCAAGGTTTGTCAGTGAGGGTGACGCTGGTGTTAGAGGGGCTTGTCGAAAAGAGGTTTAGAAAACAGCGAGGCCAGTTTCTTCAACAAAAATCTTTAAAGCTTCCATACCGGGCAGAGAGTTGCCCTTTTTACCCAACTCCGGACTCCATACACACAGAGACAGTTTTCCGGGGATGGTGGCTATAATGCCTCCGCCCACTCCGCTCTTGCAGGGCAGACCTACATGGAAGGCAAATTCGCCCGCTTCATCGTAAGTGCCGCAGGTCATCATCAGAGTGTTGATACGACGAGCCTGCACTGGAGAGAGAACAGGTTTGTCCTTGAAAGGGTGCAGACCATCGTTGGCGATAAAGCGGCTGGCACGGGCCAGATCAAGACAGCTCATGCTTAGAGAGCAGAGATAGAAGTAGAAATCCAGTACCTGATCCACCGGGTTAATAATATTGCCAAAGCTCTGCAGGTAATAGGCCAAAGCAAAGTTACGCTGGCCGTTATCGTATTCGGAGCGAAACACTTCCTTGTTGAACTGAATATCCAGATTTTTGGACAGGCTGCGGATGTAATCCAGAAAGTCCCTTTTGGGAGAGCTCAGGTGGGAGAGCAGAATGTCTGCCACCACAATAGCGCCGGCATTGATGAACGGGTTGCGTGGAATGCCGTTCTCGTGCTCCAGCTGGGACAGAGAGTTAAACGGGTTGCCGGAAGGCTCTACGCCAATCCGCTCGAATACGCTTTCGCCCGCATAATGCAAAGCCAGGCTGAGACTGAAAACCTTGGAAATACTCTGGGTGGAAAAGTTTTCTTCGGCATCGCCCACCACGTAATCATGCCCATCTACAGTGCTGATGGCCATGCCAAACTTATTGGGGCAAACCTCAGCCAATGCAGGAATGTAATCTGCGGGTTTTCCTCGTCCGAAGGTGTGGGAAACCGCATCGGGCAGGGTGGCCAGGATCGTTTCAATCTCACTCATCAACGTATTCGCCCTGATTGGAGGGGTTAAGGGGCGCAAAGAGTACGCATTTTCCCTGCCTCGGATCAATTGCGGTAAGCCGCTATAAAAGAGGGTGGGCAGATTTATCGAAGCCATCCGAGTAAGCTGCTTGCAGCGCCGCTGACCATATTATAAGCATTGAAAAGGTTGTAACCCAGAAAGCCAAGGTTAACAGCTCTGCGTAGAAGTCTGCGCTCTGGCAGCTCCTGACTCAGGGCCATTTTGTCTGCAGGCAAGCCTCCAGCTACTGTTTTGACAAGGTAGGCGCCGATCATTATTGCAGATGAGGTGCCAAACGCTGCTGCGTAGGGTATAGGGGCTAGAAAACCAACAGCAGCACAACCAAGGGCTGCACCAGCCAGAGAAATCGGGGTTGGCACGCGGTCGCAGATATTCTTGCCCATCGCGACTGTACAACCGATACCTATGATGGCATGTACCATTACGTCTTTTACATCGTTCATCACCGAAACGGTTTTCTGGCCGAATGTCTGGGTATCAGGATCGACATAAAGGGTATTCAGGGGAATGCGGGTTCCCGGGTGATATTGCTGTGTGCCTTCCATAGCTCACTCCAATTTCGAATGCTCTTGTATTGTCAGAGTGCTATAGAGGCAGGAAGTTCTGTGTATCAGCCTATGGTCGTAGCTCTAGGATGATCTCAAGGATCAAGATATGATGGAAAAAAGACGATACCAATTAAAAAATACTGGGGGAACCATTTTGCAGAGCCTCTTTCACTCTCCATTCCAGACTATTCATAACTGGCAAAAAAATCGCCTGACCTGGGTGATTATGCTGGCAACAACACTGTTTCTTGAAGGCTGTGCCCTGTTCTTTCAGTATGTGATGGAGCTGGAACCCTGTGAAATGTGTGTGTATCAGCGTCTGGCCGTGGTGCTGTTGTCGGTCACATCCCTGTGGATGCTGATTGCCCCTTCAAATCCCTTTATTCGTCTTACTGGTTATGGTTTGTGGATAGCTTCAGGGCTTTATGGGCTGAAAACGGCTATGGTGCAAACGGGTGCTTACGACACCTTTGGTACACCGGCGCAATCGTGCAACTTCCTGCCGACCTTTCCTTTTGAGGTTCCCCTGCACGACTGGCTGCCGGGCTGGTTTATGCCCACCGGTTTTTGTGGTGCCGACGAATGGGCGTTTCTGGGCATGAATATGGCTGAGTGGATGGTGATTGTATTTGCAGTCTATCTGGTAGCCGCAGCTGTATGCGTGGTGAGCAGTCTCTGGTGTGGTATTTCTACGGTAAAAAACAGTAAAAATTGAAAATTCAAGTGCATAGAGCATTGCATGTGAAGATTGCGTGTAAATACTGTTACTTGCCTTTGTGTCTGTTGTGGTAAACTTGCCACTTCGGGCAAGAGGTTGAAGCCTCGAAGGCAGTATCTGTTTGATCCTTTCCAAGCGTTGAATCCGACACTTCAGGTGTGGATTCGCAGAGTGCGCCTTCCCGTCATGTGATCTATAACCATGACACACTACAAACCTGATAGTCCGGTACGGGTTACGCGAATAGCTTCCTTGAAGCTGTTTGCAAAACCCTGAATCCTGGGTGGTTTACGCTAACCACAGTGCTTGCTGACACCAGCTGTGCTGGTCGCGATGTGACTTTAACTGGTCATGACGCGGTGTTTACCGTTAGAATCGCCCGCTTTTTTATATATTCCTTTACAGGTGCACATTTCTTATGCCCGAAGCCCAGACTGATACAGTGACCGCTTTTGACCAGCTTCCTTTGTCGGATGCCATACTGCGCGCTGTTCGTGACGTGGGTTATGAAACGCCTTCGCCCATCCAGGCTCGCAGTATTCCTCACCTGCTGGAAGGGCGGGACCTCCTTGGTCTGGCCCAGACTGGTACTGGTAAAACAGCGGCGTTCGCATTGCCAGCACTGTCCCGTATTGATGTGACCAAGAACGATACCCAGGTTCTGGTACTGTGCCCAACCCGTGAGCTGGCTATTCAGGTCGCTGAAGCCTGCCAGACTTACGCCAAGCACATCCCTCACTTCCACGTACTGCCTATCTACGGTGGTCAGGATATGCGCGGTCAGTTGCGCGGCCTGTCCCGTGGTGCTCAGGTTGTTGTTGGTACGCCAGGCCGTGTTATGGACCACCTGCGTCGTAACAGCCTGAAGCTGGACAACCTGCAGACCGTAGTACTTGATGAAGCTGACGAAATGCTGCGTATGGGGTTTGTGGAAGACATCGAGTGGATTCTCGACCACACCCCAAGCCATCGTCAGACTGCACTGTTTTCCGCGACTATGCCTCCGGCTATCCGTCGCATCGCAGACAAGTATCTTAAAGATCCTGTGTCTGTCGAAATCCGTGCCAAGACCACCACCGTTGATACCATCACCCAGAAGGTATGGATGGCCAGTGGTCTGCACAAACTGGATGCACTGACCCGTATTCTGGAAGTCGAAGATTTCGACGCCATGATCATCTTCGTGCGTACCCGATCAGCCACTGTTGAGCTGGCAGAAAAGCTGGAAGCCCGTGGCTTCTCCGCAGCTGCCCTGAACGGTGACATGAGTCAGGGGCTGCGTGAAAAGATGGTTGATCGCCTGAAGAAGGGCACCCTCGACATTCTGATCGCAACCGACGTGGCGGCCCGTGGTCTGGACGTTGAGCGCATCAGCCATGTTGTGAACTACGACATTCCTAACGACACCGAAGCTTACGTTCACCGTATTGGTCGTACTGGCCGTGCCGGTCGTCAGGGTACTGCAATTCTGTTTGCAGCGCCTCGTGAGCGTCGTATGCTGCGTGCTATCGAACACGCGACGCGCCAGAAAATCGAACATATGCGTCTGCCAACTCAGCGTGACGTGCGCGATATTCGTATCAAGAACTTCAAGGAACAGATCGCTCTGATCCTGGGTCAGGAAGATCTGACCATGTACCGTGAAATTGTGACTGAAATGATTCAGGAGCAGGCGGTTGAGTTTGAAGATGCAGCGGCAGCTCTGTGCTATCTGGCCCAGAAAGAGCGTCCGTTCCCCGATGGTAACGAACCTGAGCCTCGCCAGTGGGAAGAGCGTGAGCGTCGTCCTCGCCGTGATGATCGCGAAGATCCTCGCAACAAGGGCAAGAAGCGCTATCGCATTGGCGTTGGCCGTGACCATGGCGTAAGCCCTGGTGAAATCGTAGGTGCTCTGGCGAATGAAGGTGGTATTTCTGGTCGCGACATCGGCCATATCCGTCTGTTCGACAAGTTCTCTACTGTTTACCTGCCAGAAACGCTGGATCAGGCTGTGCTGAGCACTATGGCTGAGATCAACGTACGTAACCAGGTGTTGGGTCTGCGCGAGTGGAAGGAAAACCCTAACAGTGGTCGTGGACGTGGTGATCGTGGCGGCTATCGTGGTGGATACCGTGGCGATCGCGGCGGTGAAGATCGTCCTCGTCGCCGCCATGGTAACGGTGAGCGTCGTGGTGGCTATCGTGGCAACCGCAACGATGACAGCCGTGGTAACGAATAAGTTTTTATAACTTAGTCGTTTTATCGCAGTTATAAAAAACGCCGGATGTGAAAGCATTCGGCGTTTTTATAAGGAATATCGCTACTTCTTGCTATATTCGACTGCAATCGCAGACGCCAGCCGGGCGTTATTCATCACCAGCGCAATGTTGGATTTCAGACTATCGCCCCCTGTTAGCTCTTTCACACGGGAGAGCAGGAAAGGGGTAGACTCCTTACCTTTGATGCCTTGCTCATCCAGCTCTTTCAGAGCCTGCTCAATCGCCTGATCAATCACGTCTTTCGCCATGGAGTGTTGTTTGGGGATAGGGTTGGCAATCACTATGCCGCCTCGCAGATGAGACTCCCACTTAGCCTTCATCACAGCAGCCAAACCTTCAGGTGTGTCGATCTGGTGATCTGTCTGGAAATCACTTTCACGGGTGTAAAAGGCTGGCATGGTTTTCACGCCGTATCCCAGAACCGGTACACCCTGGGTTTCCAGATACTCCAGTGTCAGGCCAATGTCGAGAATGGATTTACAGCCTGCACACACCACAGCCACATCTGTTTTTGCCAGCTCTTGCAGATCAGCAGAGATATCGAAAGTTGTTTCCGCGCCACGGTGTACGCCGCCAATACCACCTGTTGCAAATACTTTCACGCCAGCCATGGCTGCGATAATCATCGTGGTGGCAACGGTGGTGGCGCCGTCCATTTTTCGGGCCAGAATCACAGGCAGGTCACGGCGACTGGTTTTTATAATACCCAGGCCGGTTTTACCCAGATGTTCGATCTCTTCTTCGGTCAGACCAACCTTCAAACGGCCACCAATAATGGCGATGGTAGCAGGCGTGGCACCGTGCTCCCGCACAGTCTTTTCTACTTCAAGAGCGGTGGCTACATTATCGGGGTAGGGCATGCCGTGGGAGATGATGGTGGATTCCAGGGCCACTATAGGCCGGCCTGCAACCAGAGCAGCTTTTACGTCGGGGTGAATATCTAAGAAAGTGTTATCAATCATGTGCGAGCGTCCATTTTCATTGTGTTTCGTAGGCGTTAGTGCATCACCAGCACCGGACTTTTTTGTTGGACATTGAAGCACAGATGAGAGCTCCAGACAGAGCAGGCTTTGTAGGAAATTGTAAGAACTTGGTGTCAGCTGAGCATTTCAGGGCCATCCATGGCCCTGGATGCAGGATTCAGTGATCAGCAGATGACTTCGTAACAAGGCTTATAGTGAGTGCCCGGTAGTTTCATACGCTGCTGCTGAACAAATCCGTCCAATAGAGTATCAATACGCTTCATGAGTTCAGGTTCGCCATGAAGCTGAAACTTGCCACGTTCCTTAATGCTCTGAATACCATCGGCCTTAATGTTGCCCGCTACAATACCGGACATGGCCTTACGCAGGTTAGAAGCCAATTCCTCCGCAGGCAGTGTAGTATCCAGAGAAAGCGCCGCCATATTCTCATGAGTTGGCTCAAAAGGGTGCTGGAAAGCTGTGTCGATCTTCAGTTTCCAGTTATAGTAGAACGCATCGTTATGGTCCTTGCGGTACTGAGTGACCTCTTCCAGCCCCTGTTTCATCAGGTTGGCTACCTGCTCCGGGTTATCAATCACAATCGTGTACAGTTTCTGGGCTTCAGCGCCGAGAGTGTGACCGATAAACTCATCAATGTGCTCAAAATATTCTTTGGAAGACGCCGGACCGGTGAGAATAAACGGGAAGGGTAAACCTCTGTTGTCCGGGTGTAGAAGAATACCGATCAGATACATGATCTCTTCACAGGTGCCAGGGCCTCCGGGGAAGGCGATAATGCCATGGCCCATGCGCACGAACCCTTCCAGGCGCTTCTCTATATCCGGCATGATGATCAGCTCGTTCACAATCGGATTCGGACTTTCAGCGGCGATAATGCCCGGCTCAGTCAAACCGATAAACCGACCGTCGCGAATGCGCTGCTTGGCATGGCCGATATGGGCACCTTTCATGGGACCTTTCATGGCACCGGGGCCGCAGCCAGTGCAGATGTTCATGCCCCGCAATCCCAGCTGGTAGCCGACATTCTTCGTATAGTTATACTCTGCACGACCGATGGAGTGACCGCCCCAACATACGACAATGTTTGGTGTTGAGCCTTTCTGGAAAGAATTGGCATGGCGCAGTATTTCAAACACCATATTGGTGATGTCTTGAGGGTCGCTCAGATTCATCAACCCACGGGCTTCGATCTCGCTGAACAGATGCAGAATATCCCGTACGACAGAGAACAGGTTTTCCCGAACACCGCGAATTAAAGTGCCATTCACAAAAGCGCAGGCGGGCGCGTTATCCAGCTGTAGTTGGAGGCCTCTGTGTTCCTGAATAACTTTAATATCGAAATCATGGTAAAGCGCCAACAGCTCCTGGGCGTCGTCCAGTTCGGTATCGCAGCTGAGAACAGCCAGAGCACACTGACGAAAAAGACTATGCAGACCTGTACGACTGGAGTCTTGAAGTTGGCTGACTTCCTGGGTGGAGAGAACAGTCATACTGCCTGTCGGGTTAACGAGGGCACTGACAGTTTGGGAGGATGATGTCATAAGCTATTCCTTGAAATGATTCCTTTTGCAAACCTTCGCAGTCAAGCTGCAAAATTTGCTTTATTCCTTATAAAAGTATTTGCCGAAAAAGTATAGGGGTGAATGCCTGATTAAAAGAGTCGGCTGAGTTACATTCTGAAATCCTTATTTATGATTATCGACTATAAACTGAGATGGTCGCCAAGGTAGCGGTGTAAGCACCCAAATAACAACGAGTCCGGAGTTTTGAAGCATGAGTGTAGCTGTCACAACATCCAGCGAAGAGCAGGTTGTCATTGTTGATGATGAAAACAATGTGATTGGTTCTGCCAGTCGTAGCGAGATGAGGGCTGGGCGAATGTGTCATCGTGCGGTGTTTGTTTATGTGACAACATCGGATGGTGAGTTATTGATACAGGAACGCACCATGTCGAAAGATGTCTGGCCGGGTGCTTACGATCTGGCGGCTGGTGGCGTTGTGGATGCCGGTGAAAGCTATGACGAAGCCGCTGTCCGAGAGTTGGAGGAAGAGATGGGGATTTCCGGTGTTCCCCTGAAAGATAAATTCCACTTTTACTATCAGGATGAAAACTGCCAGCTATGGGGCAAGGTGTACACTTGCGTGTGGGATGGCGTGGTGACTCCCCAGCCGGAAGAGGTGGCGCAGGTGATACGTGAGCGGCCGGAACAGATTCTGGCCAACCCGGAACATCGACCTTATACACCAGACACCTTAATGGCTCTGCGTAAGCTGCAGGGGCTTGAATAGAATTTTTGCACCCCAATAACTGGAATAGCTGTATCAGTATCCATTCAATACGCCCTTCGGGCTGTCAGGAGACGTATGTTCACAGGTATTGTTCAAGGCACTCGCGAAGTAGTGTTTGTTGAGAGGCGAGACAAGTTTGCCAGCTTTGAAATTCTGCTGGGCCATGATCTGGCCACCGGCTTGCAAGCAGGGGCCAGCGTGTCTATCAATGGCGTGTGCCTGACAGTCACCCAATGCTCTGAGGATTGTGCCACTTTCGATGTGATGCAGGAAACGCTCAGGGTAACCAACCTTAATGGTGTGCAGGCCGGTGATCTGGTCAATGTTGAGCGGGCTGCACGTGTGGGCGACGAGGTTGGAGGGCATAATGTCTCTGGTCATGTCACAGATGTGGTGACCGTGCTGGACGTGGTGAAAACACCCGATAACACCACGATCTCTTTCCAGATGGATAGCCAGTGGAAGGACTACCTGTTGCCAAAAGGGTATGTGGCTCTCAACGGTGCAAGTCTGACCATCGGTGCCGAGGTGAAAGACCAGACGTTTGCTGTGCATTTGATTCCTGAAACTCTGCGCACGACAACGTTTGCGCAAATCAAACCCGGTATGAAGGTGAATCTGGAAATCGATCCGCAAACTCAGGCGATTGTGGACACTGTAAAATCCTTTATGAAACAGCAACAGGTTGCCTGAGAGGTTTGCGGCACATACGCCCTCGCATCCGTACTCCATGGAGTGAGGGCATGTGCGTTGTCAGACCATCACATTTGAGTAAGGTCGTCGTTTTGTTCCATGGGGGCATCGTGCCCTGAACGCTTCTTGCCTTCGCAACCCAGGAAGCCTGCTGTCAGGCAAGCGGTACCAAGGCCAGCACTGACCGCGACTACGATTGCCGCAGGCCCTGTCGACTTTTGAGCGTTCAGAAAACACCCATACTGCTCAGGGGCAGAGCCGGCGGTACCATTTTCAAGGCAGGTGGTCTCGTCAGTGAGGAAAGTATTTGTGAGGGAGCCATAGCATTTAGAGTGAGAAAAAGTGTCACAGGTCGCTGTTCCTACATATCCACAATATCCGTAGGGGGGGTCTTCGCTCGCGATCCATTTCCATGATTCATCACAGTCACAGTACCCAGCTTCAGTTTTACATTTATAACGTATGCAGCGTATCGGATAATTGGCACTTGATGAGCAAGAGCATCTGACTGAACCTTCTACAGGTGTGCAGCCAATGTAGGAAATGAGACCGGAACCTTGAGTGGTACAGACTGAAGATAGCCGTTTTTTACGAGATTCATACGACGCCCTGTCAACTGATTCAGAATCCTCGCCTGTTATGACCTGTTTCCCAATGCGTTCTTTGTCAGCAGAGTCCGGAAAGGCCAGGTCGCCGATGTCAGGATTCACTGAAGGCACTTTGGACAGAACCAGCCCCCCTTCCGCGAAGTCCAGCTGGTAGACATCATCCTTGGCTCCGGCTCCTGTTATCACCGTTTCTTTGGTCGGGCCGCCTGCCTCATCAATCTGATAGAGATGAATCCTATGGGCATCTGACTCGGGATCAGGCCTGCGCACAGCGACATGGAATCTTTCGCTGTCAGCCAAAGCCGACATCAGCTCGCCATCCTGCAAGTTGACGGAGGACAGATCAACCACTTTTGTTGACGACAGCGACTGGGTACTGTCGGACTTCAGATCAGGGTAAAGGAACATCTTCTGCTCTTCCCATGACACCGTGTACAGGTTGTTGTCATGGAAGCGAAACAGTTCTCCCTTGACCCACAACCCAGATGAAACACCGTTATCAATCAGGTCAGTACTGTCCCCTTGGTTGATGTTGATCAGCGTGACACGGGACAGTCCCTGATCAACCTCCGGGCGGGACAGTAGCACCAGCTTGTCTTTGTTCAGCGTAAAGGCCGTCACGCGATTGCCGGCAGGCAAGGGCACCGCAAAATCTTCTATGCCATCATCAGAAAAGCGGGTATCTGGTTGCATGACGCCATCGACAACGCGGAATGTCTTGATCAGAATCTTTGGCGCAGTGTCAGCTTCTGCGGCTGCACTGTCACTGCCGGGCTCAAAGCGGGGAATGGCGATAACGCCGTGGTTGCGTAACATTTTGAGCGGTACAGGGGTTTGGCCTGCGGCTTTCCGTGTGCCCGTTTCAACAGAGTCGCACTCCGGGCAGTCGGTGACAAGGGAGGGCTGAGCCGTGGATAACTGGCTGACAGGTTCTGGCATCCTGCCTGAGGCCGGCAGAGAATCAGGGGATTGAAGCTGAACCTTCAAGCGCTTATCAGTTGGTGCTGTCGGTGTGGGTGGGTTGGCACTAAGACTGGACTGATGGGTCGTCTGCATGGCCTCCGGACCTGCCCATCCTTGTTTCCTTGCCTGATGTTTGGTCACACGCCTCTGCTTACCACCATCGTGCATAAACCAGGCTTCCTGCTTGAAGCTGTCGCGGGAGTCTGTTGGCTGCTGGGCGCTGTTGACTGCAACCGTTGAGCGGTTAGACGGGCGATGCCCCCCCCGTCCACAGCGGCAGCCGGTAGCCTGGTGTTTTCTCTTGTGATTCTGCGAAGAATGGTGTGAAACCAGCGATTTGCACAACCGTGACTGGCGCAGTTGCGCTGCACCCACGAGGCCGTTCAGACTGTTGTTGCGAAGGTACCCCTGCGGGCTGTTGCCCGAGCTGACATTGCACAGGATCGAGGCCAGCTGCACTGCGCCCAGAGCCGGGCTGGTGCTGTTGTGTCCGCCCCCGGCCATTGCAACCCCGCAGACAAGCAGTACTAAAACAGGAAGGGAGCAGACAATAAACCTGAACACACCTTTCATCGCACTGTTCTCACATCAGCATTTACACGGGTGCGAGCCAGTATAGTTGATAGTGGTGGCTGTCAAGAGACCTGTGTGCCATGACATGTTGGTGGGGATTACATGAATGGACTGGGCTGGGCCGGGGTTGATTCCAGAGTGTTTTTTATCAGCTTTTTGGGTGTAGGCAGAGGGGCATCCTTCCACAGGATATCTTGCATGGTGTCCAGCATATCCTCTACAGCACGGAACTCTGTTATGGTTTTTGGCAGAGGGACTTCACTGATAAACAGGCGGGCTAACTCTGGGATATCGATGCCACTCTGACTCTCCAGGGGGTGGTTGCCCCAGCGCATCGCTTGTATGCGCTGTTTCAGCGTTTGCCTGTAAATTTCTTCGGTCCAGTTTTCTGGTAAGGTGCCATTCAGTTGCAGGATATGACGAGTGTCGTTTAAGGCATCGCCTGTTCCGGGCAGGAAGACTTCCGGCATATGATCTTTGGAGACGAATTGAACCTGCTCCCCCATATAAGACGCTAGATTGGCTAATGAAATTTCACCGGATGTTCTATCAAGCATGTGAACTCTTTTCAGCAGTGAGCCAACAAGGAACTTTTGTGCAATGGAAAAGGCTTTTCGAACAGCTTTCGCATAAACCTGGCCACCACGGCCATAGTCACTGGAAAAGGTGACTTTCAGACACAACAGTAAATCTGGAAGGGTTGCTTTTCCTTCCTGAACGGGAAGGTGATCCAAATAGATATGAAAGCGCAGAATCCGGCTCAGTACTGTAGCAACGGGGCGGGCAACGCTTGCAAAACGTCCACCTATGCGGGACAAAGCCAAAGCAATGACTGGAGAGAGTGCGCCACCGGCTGAAATTGTCAGTGTCCCTGTGACGTTTTCATTCAGATCAGGGGTGACTTTCAGATCACAGATTTGCCCCAGTGCGCTTTTTTGCAGTGTGCTGCTGCTAAAGATATTCACCAGTTCGCGGGATGCTTGCGGGAAGCTGGTTTTTACTCTGCGGCTGTCGATACGGGGGTTAATTTTGATGCCTTCCATGTCGCGGCATGCGGAAATACCGGTTTGGTGAGCCTGAACCGTACCATTCAAATCTCCAGATATGTTGAACGACAGGTGCCCAAGTTCTGCATCCATGTAGGTGCCTGTACCTGTGGAATCTGCGACTACCAGAGCATCATGCATTCGGGTGGAGGCGTCCAGGTCTGTGCCTAGCTGGTCCTGAGTCTGGGTGATGTTCAGTGAGGCTTGCGCAACTGTGCTATTGGCCATCATCATGTGTTTGTCTTGTTGGAGATTGACCTCTACTCGTTTCACCTTTGCCTTGATCTTTGTCGGTTTTGCCTTGCGTTGAGTCGATGTCGTCTGGTCTTTAATAACGCCGTTGGCTCCCACATCCAGATCAATGTTGCCCTGCCGTATAGCCCCGTGGGTGGATACGCCATCACCATTCTGGTTGATGGCTACTTTAATACCCTGAAGTCGGTTGCCATCGTGAACTTTCAGTTGTACAGGTAATTGGTAGTTGTCCTTGGTTTCTGCTCCTGCAACAGCTACTTCCCCCACATCCAGCTGCAGATTAGTGTGCTCTGATGAAGAGCTGGCATTCACTTCCATATCCTTAAGGTGGGCGGTGCCGCTAACGGCTCCAGAGGGGAGCTCGAGAGCCGAGTCGCTGGTTGCCAGATTGAAGGTTTTGTCGCTGTTGGCTTTTTGTTCGCCCTTAAGGGTGGTCTTACCACTACGGAAGGTTACGCCCTGTTTGATAACCCCAGTCTGAGGTGTTTCTGCCGAAAGCTCCTCGGGAATTGTGGCCAGTTGCTCCAATAGTGGACGTGTGGGGGCCTGATACCTCTCTGGTAGATAGTTGGCCAGCGTTTTCAGCCTTTCCGCAATGGCAGGCGAAGAGAGTGTTTTCCTGTCTGCTTCCAGACGGGTTTTCCATTCACTCTTCTGAATCTCCATTATGCTTTGAATCGGGCGGGATGAGTGGGAAGTCTCACCTGTTATTGTATCTACGAGGCACTCTGGAGACCGGGTTTTTACCTGTAGTGAGGGTGCGACTATCTCCATGTCAGCTTCAAGTTTCACCCCTTTGGGTAAAAGATGCTCGCTGACACTCAGACCTGTGCATCTCAGATGGTCAAGCTTTGTATGAGTGGTGATTTCATCAGGGTCATCCTCTGTTCCCCCTGTTATCTGGGCTTCAAAACCAACAGAGACAACTTTACCTTTCAAATCACCATGCTGCATATTAATCACTGTCTTGGCTTTGGACTCCAGTGTGGCCTTATCAAGACCTGTGCGCATATCGTACTCAATTGCCATTTCTGCATGGCCTGTTGATAGAGCGCCAGTACTGCGAAGGGCTTGATCCCCCGGTACAGCGACATCAATGTCTCCAGCTATGCCGTCAGTTGTGAGTTTTGTAGAGACAGACGCAACCCGTATTTGTGGTATTTGCCAAGGGGCAACTTCTCGAGTCATCGACTCTTTAAAGGCTTGCTGATCTTTTTGATCCGTAAGTGTGTACGGCATGGTGCATTCAAGAGTGAGGTTTTTTATCTCTCGGGAGCTGACTTTGGCCTGTATGCCTTGTCCGGTGATTCCTTCTGGCAGGCTGGCGTCTTTGATTGTCAGATTTCTGGATTCTACGGTCAGTTTGGGGTGTACTGTGCCTGAATCAGGAGCTTCACCGGAATAGGGGGGGGCAGGCGTGCCGGCCTGAAATGTCACATTAAGGTTATCGAATCTGGCATTGCTGGCACTGGTCACTCCTTCGACATGAGTGGCTTCGAGCTCGTCGACACTGACAGTTGCCAGGGTTGTTCCGGTTGCTGGGTCTGGTTTCGTGTGGAGTTCGGCCTTTTTAAGACGTTTTATACCGCTGGTGAATAGCAGGTTTTCGGGGGTTATTCGATCCGGAGCTGTGCCAATGGCAAAGCTGTCGGCAGTAGTCTCGTTGATTCTGACGGCCATTTCAGCCGATTCAGCGACATAAGTTCCAGTTACTTCTCTTGCCATGGCATTGGTGCAACTGATACCGCCGTGAAGATTGGCTGTACCGCACTCAACCGAAAAATCGACGGTATCCAGGGTTTTGGGTGAGCCCTCTTGCTGGCAGGACGTTAACAGCACAGTAGAGTTTTTAAGGTCAATCTGCCCTTTGATGTCGTAAGGAAGATTGAATGAGGATTGAGGGATATCAATATCTCCCTTCACAGAAGGGCAATGCACCGCAAGGGTGGTTTCGATTGTATCTGGTGAGGTTGAACTGGGCTCTTCGGAGCCTTTCACAAGCGTGAGTGTAGGAATATGTGCGTCTCTCAGGCCAACATCACCCTTGCTGTTCAGGGTGACATTTCGGCAGTCTGCTCTCAGAGTGCCGTCGTCATGTTGGTAGGTGTCGATAACACCAGCTTGTACTTGCACACTGGTTGTTCCCATCATTGCATGGGGGAACAGCTGCCTCATCAACGGCCTGATACTGTCCGGTACAATCAGATCCATACGTGAGCTGTGAACTTCGGCATCCAGGTTTTTCACACGGGTGGCAAATGTGGTTGTCTTACCCTGTTTGCTGATGCTGGGAGCAAAATCCAGTTCGAGATCGGCTGAATGAATGTTCAGCCCTGATGCCCCCTCCCTGTATCCCGGTGTTTGTACTTCAACCGTGGCCCCTTCATTTAAATGGCAGGTGCAGCGTGTGGGCAGCAGGCAATCTTTCATCTGGTCATAATTCCAGAGGGCGTAGGTGAGGTTGCCGTACAGCGTGCCCTTCTCCAGTAGCTTCTCCAGCATGGCACCCTTTTTAAAATGGGCACAGATATCCACGTTTTTGATATTGAGATTGGCTTGCCGGGACTTGCCGTCATCCACCCATACGACAGCTTTGCCTGATATGTCAGCCGCGATGTCAATTTGGGTGAAGCGATCGGCGCCCTCACCGGAACCGGTGGGAGTGACGCGCCTGGGGGTGATGCAGACATCCTGTAGAGTAATATCGGGGCCAGGAAGGTGGAGTTGTTTGAGATAAATGGGTTTCAGCTCTTCCGTTGTGCCGTTTTTAGAGCGGTGATAGGCAGCGGAAAGAGTCTGCAGTGCACCGGCTAAATCGCTGGTGGACAGGCCTGTAACAAACTTTTCGATGATTTTTTTCAGAACAAAAAAAATGGTCCAGTTTTTGATGCCGCTGCGTTCTGGTTTGGTAACCTTGCGTTCCTGGGTTGTTTTGCTTCCGGTCCAGCGCCACGGAAGCAGGGTGTCCAGCCAGCCTTTGGGGGGCTCTTCTCTCACTGTTCGTTGATTGAGGGATGTTGAAGTCACTTCACTCTCTTTGACAACAGAGGTTTCCTGTCCGGTAGTCTGGAGGGTGACAGCGCGGCCGCTGCTGGTCTGGTTGAGTAGCTCCCGGGCCTTCTCTGGTATTGGAGAGGGTGAAGAGGGTTCATGGTTGTTGCTGCCTTCCTGTTCGGGAAGGTACTTGGTGGCTTCAACAGGTATTGCCGGAGTGTCCGGGGGAGGGGGAGTCTGTGAAGATAAAGCCGCTGTTTCTGAGGAATGGAGGGTGTCGCGCCTTCTGGGGGTAGAGTTATTGGATTCTGAAACTGGCATAACTGGCTTCCTGCCCTGACGCGATAAACATTTATCCTTTAAGTTTAGGGGGTGGTCTAAAAACCTCAGTGAGAAAAGATGGTTATTAACTGACTGTTTTTAAAAGGATTTGTTCTTATGGTTGAGTGGACAGTCAGAGGGCTGACGGACTATAAATTAAATGCTCATTATACATGTCCAAGTGCGGGTTACCTGCACTGCTTGAGCGAGCACCGAAGTAAAAGCTGCTTAACCTGCAACAGGTAAGCAGCTTTTTTCGATTAGAACAGGTGCTTTTCTACATCCGCAAAAGTACGGGCAAAGTGGGCGGTCATACCCTCCTTGATGTATTCAGGCAGTTCCTCAAAGTCCCGTCTATTGGCTTCTGGTAAAATCACGATTTTAATATTACTGCGACGAGCTGAGATCACCTTCTCTCGAATGCCTCCAACCGCTAGAACATGGCCAGTCAGCGTGAGTTCGCCGGTCATAGCCAGAGCTTTAGGTTTGCGACCTTTCGCCAGACTTAACAGAGCGCTGGCCATGGTGACGCCGGCACTGGGGCCATCTTTGGGGGTGGCACCTTCCGGTACGTGGAGATGGATATAGGACTTATTGAAGAAGTCTTCCGAAGCGCCAAACGTCTTCAGGTGGCTCATGATGTAGCTGTAGGAAATCTGGGCAGATTCCTTCATGGTCTCCCCAAGGCGACCAGTAAGGCGGAAACCGGGTGCCAAACTGTGAACCTTGGTGGCCTCCACCGGGAGGGTTGCGCCGCCCATGGCTGTCCAGGCCAGACCGGTAATTACACCTACGCCTTGCAGCACTTTTTCTTTGCTGAAGTAAGGTTTGCCGAGGTAGTTGTCCAGGTCTTTCACGCCGATCTTAATTTTCAGATCACGATCATCAAGAATCTTCAGTACAGCTTTGCGGATAATGCGTGCCAGCAGTTTCTCCAGATGGCGCACACCGGATTCCCGAGCGTAGCCTTCTATCAGCGTTTTCAGGGTCGCGTCGCTGATTTTCACCTGATTCTTCTTCAAACCAGCCTTTTGCAGTTGCTTAGGCCACAGGTGGTTTTTGGCAATGGCAACTTTTTCCTGAGTGATATATCCGGACAGGCGCAGGGTGTCCATACGATCCAGAAGAGGCCCGGGAATGGTATCCAGCTGGTTGGCCGTGCATACAAACAGTACCTTGGACAGGTCTATACGCATATCCAGATAGTGATCCAGGAATTCGCTATTCTGGGATGGGTCAAGCACTTCCAGCAGGGCAGAAGCCGGATCACCGCGGAATGATGCGCCAATCTTGTCGATTTCATCCAGCATGATGACCGGGTTGGTAACATCCACCTCTTTCAGGGCCTGTACCAGTTTACCGGGCAGGGCACCGATATAGGTACGGCGGTGGCCTTTGATCTCAGCTTCATCCCGCATGCCCCCCAAACTGAAACGGTAGAACTTGCGGCCAAGGGCATTGGCAACGGACTGACCAATAGATGTTTTACCGACACCGGGAGGGCCAACCAGTAACAGGATGGAGCCAGCCACTTCCTGTTTGTAGGCTCCCACGGCGAGGAATTCGATAATGCGATCTTTCACATCATCAAGGCCGTCATGGTCTTCATCCAGTACTTTGCGGGCGTGGGAGAGGTCGAGGTTATCTTCCGAAACTACGCCCCAGGGGACTGAAGTGGCCCAATCGAGGTAGTTGCGGGTAACGCTGAATTCTGGTGAACCAATCTCCAGCATGGAGAACTTGTTCATTTCCTCATCGATTTTTTTCTTAGCAGCGGGCGGAATCTCCCGACCTTTTATCCGCTTCTGGAACTCCTCCATTTCAGCAGTTTTGTCATCTTTGGCAATGCCCAGCTCTTTCTGGATGACTTTCAGTTGCTCCTTCAGGAAAAACTCCCGTTGGTGCTTGTTGATCTTGAGATTGACTTCCTCACTGATCTGGCTCTGCAGCTTGGCCACTTCCTGCTCTTTGCGGATCAATACCAGCACTTTTTCCATGCGGCGTTGGATAGAGATGGTTTCCAGTACTTCCTGCAGTTCTGCGCCAGGAGCGGTAGTAATGGCTGCGGCAAAGTCGGCCAGTGGGGAAGGTTCCCGGGGGCTAAAGCGGTTCAGGTAGTTTTTCAGCTCTTCGCTGTACAGAGGGTTAAGAGGCAATAGTTCCTTGATAGCGTTGATCAGCGCCATGGCGTAAGCCTTGAGGGTGTCCTCATCTTCGGCCTGATCTTCTATATATTCTACCTGCACCAGAAATGGTGGGCGGCGGCGCAGCCAGTTGACGATGCGGAAGCGTTGCACGCCAAGGGCAATAAACTGGATCTGGTCGTCCACTTCCACCACATTGTGAACTTTTACGGCGCAGCCGATCTCCGGAAATTCCTCTGGCTCGGCGACTTCCCCTGAAAAGTCCTTAATAAAGGACAGACCGAGTACTTTCTCTTCTGTCTGGAAAACGCGTTTAATGGTTTCTTCCCAGGGTTTTGCACCAAACACCAGTGGCTGCACCTGCGCCGGGAAGAACGGACGGTTGGTGGCAGGAATCAAGTAAAGTTTGTCCGGCAGATTCTGGTGGGGAAGGGTTAAAGCTGTGCTGCCGGTGCTTTTGTCTTCAGCGTCGGGAATAAATTCTGAAGCTACGTCGTGTTCTTCGTTCATATTGGCTTTTCACAAACTGTCTGGGCATCTTTTCGCCTGACCACGGATGGCTGCTGGCGAGCAGATGCTGTTCAGGAAGATAATGTCAAAGGTATAGATGGTGACACCTCTGCCATTTTTAAACACCACAGGAGAATTATGGTTGAAACAATCCGGTTTGAAGGCGGAAAGCTGTGTGCAGGGTAGCACCTCTGACTTCATCGAAGACTTTAGCGAAGGTTATGGGAAGAATGTTGATTTTCAGGCGCTGACTCTATTAAGTGATATTCTGACAGAATAATAAGAAAAACGATGGGTGCCATGTCACTGCTGTGTTTTTTGGCGCTGTTATCTTTGGCCTTGGGATACTTCTGAGTGCAGCTAAGCCTTGCGTTTTTGCAAAGAGGCATCGGCCGAAAAAAACACCAATGCCAGCCAGATAAAGGCAAAGCTGATTTGAATACTCTGCCCGAAAGGCTCCTTGTAAAGCATCACCCCTAAACACAGGGAGATGGAGGGGCCAATATATTGAAGGAATCCCAGTGTCGTTAAACGTAAATGCGGTGCCGCAGACGTAAATAGAAGCAGTGGTGCCAATGTAATCACTCCAGCCAGTATTAACCACCCCATAGTGCTGGGAGCATTGAGTGAAAACGATGACTCTCCCTGTGAATAAAGCCAGAAAACCCAACCAAGAGCCAAAGGCAGCATCACCAGTTTTTCCACCAGCAGCCCGGGAACTACGGGCGGGGCGATAGTCTTACGTATCAGCCCGTAGAGCCCAAAGCTTAAAGCCAGAGTGATGGACACCATAGGCAACCTTCCCAGTGTAACAATTTGCCAAAGCACTCCAAGGGATGCCAGCCCTACTGCCAGCCACTGCAAGCGAGATAAGTTTTCTTTCAGAAATATCATGGCAAGTATCACACTGACAATGGGATTGAGGTAATACCCCAGACTGATTTCAACAATCTGATTATTGGTGATGGCCCAGATAAACGTCAGCCAGTTCACCCCTATCAGCAGCGAAGAGACTATGAGTTTCAGAAGTAGTTTAGGGTTTTTAAATATGCGTTGGGTTATGTCTAGCTGCCCCATAAGGAGGACGATAACTGTGAGCATAATAAACGACCATATCACCCGGTGAGCCAGCACTTCTATCGGGTCGAGATAGGCGACTTGTTTGAAATATACAGGGCTGATACCCCATAACGTAAAGGCAACAAGCCCTGAGAGCAGAGCGCGTGTGGTTTGGTTGCTTATATCTGCAGAAGGTGAAGAAGACAACTTGAATATCATCTCGTTGAAATTATTGTATCTGGTTTATCTTATAATCCAGACTCCCTGCTTGGGCTATACAAAAAATTATTGGCAGGGACTCCTGGCACTTCATCCCAAGAGCATTGTTACGCTGTGGCTGGATCTGGATTTTATAGTGGCTGCGATGGCTGTTAACCCGTACACGTCCCTCAGAAAGCCAGCAGTATAATGGGCAGTTATAGATTTTATGGGTGATTTGGCGGCTAAAATGATCCAATCTGTTCAGGTTTGGCAGCGCTTCGGGCCGATACTGTTGAGGCTTGTTTTGGAAGACAAAAACTCCGGGGTGAGTCTGCATGGTGCTGGGGTAATCTGAACGACTGGATAGTGGGTTCCATTTAAACAGTTAGAGGGAATACTGGCAACTATGGTAAATGCCGAGATGTGGCGTATTTGTAGTTGCCATGCCTAAAGAGCTGGTATACATTACGCCCCGCTTCGACGGGCAAGCCCAACAACGAAGCCAGAAATACGGTGAGGTGTCCGAGTGGCCGAAGGAGCACGCCTGGAAAGTGTGTATACGGAAACGTATCGAGGGTTCGAATCCCTCCCTCACCGCCACATTCGAGAATCCCGCTACAGACCTCTGTAGCGGGATTTTTCGCATTTGTACCCACTGAAAAGCCCCGTTCCTGCGCAGTTTTTTCACTTGCGGCAGCGTAGTTCTTCGACTGTATAACACCCCTTATTTTGCCTCTCAAAGCCAGGACCGATCTGACCGAGATGGCGATCAATGGCGAGCTGGATGAACTGGCTCAACAGGCTGGTGTGATCAAAGCCGAAGCTCAGGGGGAGGGTTGGCTACAACGAAACTGGCGACCCCTTGTGATGTTGGTGTTTACGGCACTGGTCGTGTGCCGGTGGATGGGCTGGGCGTCACCGGATATCAGTGAAGCGCTTGAGCTGAAGCTGCTTGGCATCGTGCAGCTGGGTATCGGTGGCTATATTGCCAGCCGTGGTGTGGAGAAGGTGGTATCTAACCTCCGTCGTTAAAAGTCAAAACCCTACGCACTAAGGAACTTGAGCGGCTGGAGCTTGGAAAGATTGATTCTTTTCTCTGCCTGCCAGATTTCATAGTTATCTTGCATCGCAAGCCAGCTATGAGGGGTACGCCCTAAAACCCTGGAAAGTCGAAGTGCCATTTCAGGGGACACTGCACTTTTACCTTTGATGACCCTGTTGAGTGTCGAGGCTGCAACCCCAAGCTGCTCTGCAAGATACCGGCAGCTGATATCATAGGGCTCCATATATATGGACTCGATGAACTCTCCAGGGTGTGGTGGGTTGTGCATAGACATCAGTGATAATCCTCATAGTTAAGGATGTACGCATTGCCATCCCGAAATTCAAAAGTCACGCGCCAGTTACCACTGACTGAGATTGACCATATTCCAGAGCGGCTTCCCTTCAGTGGATGAAGAGAGAAGCCAGGCAGGTCAATATCATCAAGCACTTGGGCGGTATCTAAAGCAGCTAACTGCAGTCTCAGCTTCTTTGCGTGCCTGGACTGAATGTCAGCCTTCTTGCCCGTTTCAAAGAACTGTTTTAGCCCTTTATGTTTGAATGACTTGATCATGGAATAGAGTGTAGCGTGATGCGCAACACCGGGCAATATCGATATTGTTACTAAGTTTTGTGGTGAGAGTGATCTGACTATTGACTTCCCTTCAGATCAGGCAGGCTCTGACTATTCACAACGTTATCCACAGATTTTGTGAGTAACACGTAAGCGCTCTCCTTACGCTAAAAAAGTGCTTGGGGGAAGAGTGTGTTTCCCCGAGCGCTTACATCTGGAGGAGGTTGCTGTGCACCATTTGGAGGACTGTGATTCCTCAATGATTCAAGACGCTCATCTGTCATTAGCCATGGGAGCCGGTCGGCCAGGTCTGAAGTTTTCCGGTCGTCATTTCCCTAAAGATATCATCCTCCAGACTGTTCGCTGGTACGTCAGTTACCCGCTCAGCTATCGCATGATCGAGGAACTGATGACGGAGTGAGGTGTTCCAGTGGATCATTCAACCATCATCCGTTGGACTGTAGAATAGGCACCAAAGCTGGAATGTCGTCACCGTAAAAGTAAACTGGCTGTGGGAACGTCCTGGAGAATGGATGAGACCTATATAAAGGTCAAAGGCTGTGACCACTATCTGTACCGCGCTGTCGATAAAGAAGGCAAAAAGGTCGATTTTTTTCTCACCCAAAAGCGCGACACAAAAGCGGCCAAAGCCTTTTTCCGTAAGGCCATCCGCCAATACGGCCAGCCAGTAAAGGTAGCGATTGATAAAAGCGGCAGCAACACAAGTGCCCTCTCCGGGGCAACAACACCGTGGGAGTATTTCTACTCCCTGACGGCATAGTTGCGACTGGAGAATTGCGATTTTTCATTCTCGGAGATTTTTGCGACACAACCCGCAGACTCTGGTCGATCAGAATACTTTATGGCGAAGTGAGGGGAGCCGATGGTGTTTCAGGATGAGTAACTAACTGGCTGGTCAGTGATCTGTACCTGCTGAGACGGTAGAAAAGGCAGTTCCGTAAATTGCGCAGGATACGTTGATGGCCAGTCAATTACCTGGAGATACCCAGAGAACAGTTCGATTTCAGACTCTTGAACATGAGGCTTACCAAAACAGAGGGCGGGGAAGAGGCCGTGGGCGGGGAAGCCCATGGAATGGTCGCCAGGCAAAAGAAAAACATGTCGGTCAGGCTTACCATCAGACAGAACAAAATCGTGAACAGGAGCGTCAGCAGGATGGCCGACAAAGACCTGGCACAGAGCCTCAGGTAACACCTGTCCCACGGGATCCGGCTTCTGTGGCCGTTAACAAAGCGCAACCTAAAGAGCCGTCCCAAGAACCCGCTCTGGAGAAACAGCTGTTTAAGGCTGGTTATTGTGGGCCAATAACGGCCGCTCTTGATGCCCGGGAAGTGGAACGGGCTTTGTCGTTGGCGGTGTATCTGAGTTATGTCCCCGCAGGGCCTGACCAGATGCCTGAACGGGAGCGAAAGGCGCTGCAGGAATGCCATAGCCGCCTGGTCGCTGAGTGTAAGATGTTGCCACTTTCGGGCAATGACGGTGCGGTTGGACTTCCCCTGGCTTTAGCATTACTTAATAACAATTTGCTGAGCCCTAAGGATCTTCAAAGCATTCAGGACATGAGACAGCAGGCTTTTGAGAGCGAAGGGTTGCACCTGCAGTTTGATAAGGACATAAAAACAATCACTGAACAGGCACAGGCGCGTCCTCTGGATGCCATGGCCTTCGTCAACGCGTTGTATTTGCAATACCGTTCATTGTTTAACTGTCAACAGTTAGAAAAGCTTGCCGATTGTTTTCGAGCGGTTGTCCCCGGTGTATTGGAACACTGCCAGGCCTTGGCGGTAGAGAAACCCAGGGACGCTGGGGGGCTGCTTGAGCGAAATCTGTTTCACTGTCTTGAGTTGCTTCCCCATGCTCCTTCTGGAGACCGAGAGCAGTTACGTGCCCTGCAGAAACAGGTCAGTCATAGCATTTGTCACATTTTTACCGAAAACCTGATGATGATCAGTGATGGCCGTCTGGAGATCAAGACGGCGGGTGCTCACATGCAGCTTATTCATTACAGCCACGGGTTGGGAGTCCTCAGTAAACGGCATGCGAGTGTTTTGCAAAAACTGGTGGAACAAAAGAAAACGCCCACACAGGAAATACCAGGAAAGGCTGCCCAGGTAAAAGCTGATCTTGAGGCGCTGCTGCAGGCCGGGCAATGCTATGAAGCGCTGCGCGTGTGCATGGAGTACGCCAATAAAGATCCGGTTGTATGGAATGGAAAACGGTCTTCCGAACTTTTCGGCTGCATGAAGCGTGCACTGAAAGGGGAGCTGGCTTGTCTGTGTCTTCAGCTTGGGCCTCAAGGTTTAAACCCCGATATGGTTGACCGGATCAATACTTTATTTAATCTGATGGGCGAGTTCAGAAACTCACCCTGGCTGATTGGTAGAGATAGTTTTTGCACTTTGAACTATCTCCGTGTTCTGGTTGTTGGCAAAGTGCTTCAGCCTCAGTGGGACCGCGTGAAAAGTCAGGGATATACGGCTGAAACAGTGGCAAGGTTGAGGGGGATGCTCAAAGACAAAGAGCGACTGTTGTTACCCTCCCACGCGACTGAGTACCAACAGTTTGTACAGGCATTGGAAGAGGAACAAAAGAACAGCCTGCCCCCTGTTCCCCCAGCCTCTCAGGCCTCCAAAACTGTACCTCGGTCGCAGGCATCGGATAGCTCCACTCATTCCTCTCCTGTCAGGGAGCGGGGCCAGCGAAAAGTGATTATGAAACGGCCTGAGTCTACAGAGGCCAGTCATCACGCTGAGATAACTGAGGATGATTTACGGGCCTTCCTTGAGTCCCCCGATAAGGCTGATGATTTCCGCCGGCGTATGAACGAGGACAGGGAAGGCAATCTGGAGGAAGGTAAACGCTGGATGTTGTTCCTTCGGGAATATTACACACACAACCGATTACCCGCCTCGAAATCAAAAGCCAATTTAGCGTTGTCTCGACTGGTTACGGGGGCCGCTTTTGTTGTGCTTCATGACCTGTTCCAGTCAATCAAAGCGTTAAAAAATAAGGATGAAAAGTATGTGGCATGTGGTCGCGTGGCTGTGGATATGATCAAGTACATACATCCGCTGCAGAACGTCGCGTATGACTACTTCAAACACGACTACCAAAGCTTAACTGGTGTCGTGCATTTCTATTATTTGATGCCCCTCAAAAACAGGATTGTAGACGAGGTTGAAAAGCCACGAGATAAGATAGATTTTGATTTGTTGTGGCAACGGTTTTCGGATGCCTATCAAGTGGGAGCGCACTACGAGACCGCGACCAGAAAGTGTTTGCGGGAAATTTATACCCGATATTTTTCCTGTGATCTGACAGAGGTTCAAAGGCAGTTGTCATCCAGGAACCCGGCAGAGATTCAACGGGGGCTGGCGACTATTGAGGCTCGGATTCTGGATCGCAAACATTTCTATTCCTGGCATGAGACAGAGAAGGCAGCTCACCATGCGTGTGAGCTGGTGAAACAGGGCAAAGCCAGGTTAAAAGAGCTGGTGGGCTATAACGCCGGCCAGTGGTTGGACATACAAAAGAACTTTCTCAGGAAAGTGGAAGACGCAGGTTTTCTGCAAGGTCCACCACACTATTTGAGTAAGTTGAGCAAACCACAGTCTGCTTCCTCCGGCTACGGGGATAAACGCGACAGGCGAGGAAAGTAGAATCTGTCTTGTCGTCATGAAGCGCGATGACGCCATCATAGGGGACATCGGGAATGTCGCTGACAGGCCCGATATGTCATTAATACAGTACAGAAAGGGAGTATCAATATGGCCTACGGAATGGGGCCTCAGGCAAGCTGGCCGGAGGTAAACAGACTACGGAGTGATATCGCAAGGTTGCCACGGAGCACGAAAGACTCGGACTGGATGGCTTTGACGGAAGATGGCCATTTGGTCACGGCGACTGAGTATTCGAGACGGTATGATTCTAAACCAGAAGCTCTTGGTTTTATGAGCTGTAACGCCAATTTAAAACGTTATGTTGGCAGCCATCTTAATGGTAAAGCACTGCCAGATCGCAAAGTAGAAAAAGTCTCGCAGGACATTGGCAAGAAGGAGTACCGTATAAACCTGGGTGATGTAAAAGCCGCCCTTGCAACAATGGAAGCGCCGATCTCGCAGGCCCCTGAAGCACCGCCTGAACACACATCAAAGCCCGTTTCAGCGTATGAGGGCAGGCAACAACAGGATGTTGCTTCCTCTACGGTAATAACGCAGCTCCGTCGTGCAAAGGAACCTGCGCCCAGGCTACAACGGCAGATCAGCCTTTCCAGCCGGGTTGAGTTGGCCGTAAGAGATTACAGAGGGAAGCCGGGGGAAGCGGAGGACGTTCTGCATCTGCTGGACACCTGGCGGTACCAGGGCGGTAGTGATTCCGCTATCAACGGCGTGTTGAAGTTCCTGTCCGGTAAAGATCTTTTCCCCATAGCCGAGCAGGATATTCCTCCGGCTATGGCAAACCCTGACGGCTTACAGGGCTTTCAGCGCCAGGTTAGCCAGGCGATGGAAGAGAGGCGTGCAGAGGCAAAAAAGTTGTTTACTGCGAGCCGTTTTCAGGATTCATTCCAGCTGTATCAGGACATTGTTGAGAGCACACGCTTTCAGCACAACCCGGAGTGTTACACAAAGTGCGTTATGGCTATGGCCGGCATGTTAGCCCGAAATGGTGAACTGTCTGGTTTCAGGGAATACCCGCTGTACCGCATGATTCCCTACCTGCAGAACCTGATCGACGGCGGTGCTAACGATATTGCAACCGTCGGTTTCCTGGAGCATATGGAAGGACAGCTCAATACCATGGCTGCCCCGGCGGCAAGAGAACGCTCTCCTGGCCATGCCCCACGCACACAAAGTCGCTTATTTCAGGGGAGTCCGGTTGCCGTCAAGGCTCTGCGCTTACCCCGTGGGACGTATAGGCCGGCGCGGATGACCGGTGGGCGGTTTGTTGATGCGCACCCCGCAAAATTGCCCACTCAAGGCCGAGAGGCCATTCGGCGCTGGAATATAAGAGTGCCCATCGACATGTTGGAAGAGCTGGAATTTCGGGTGGTACCGGATTTCCATGACGTTCGGCGTAAAATTGAACAGGCCAATGCCAAGGCCGAAGCAGAAGGGAAGCGCATGCCTGTTGGTAAAAACTTCCCTCCTTCCCATTCCCGGCTAACGCCCTACCAGAATATTCCCGGATTTAAATCGGAAGCCAGCCAGCATATTCCCGGTGTCGGTATTGCCTGTGCTCAGGGGCGACGCTCCAATAATGAAGACGCACATATTGCCAAACGTTTTCCTATTCAGGCCGGTGGCAAGCTGGTGACGGTTTCCATGATTGGGGTGTTTGATGGGCACAGTGTGAATTATGCCGGACACCTGGCTTCACGTTATGTGGCGAATCATCTTGAAGATTGTTTACAGCGCCGGCTGGAGCAGTACAACCAGAATGAGCTGACTGAAGCGGGAATCTGGAACGGGATTAAACTGGCTATGGCTGATGTAGACCGAGGAGATTATTTGTATGAAGGCGGGATTGACCATACTGGAACAACCGCCAATGTCGCCCTGGTGATTGGCGACCGGCTCTGGGTGGCCAATGTGGGAGACAGCCGGGCAATGCTGGCCTATAAAGATGGCTCTTATCTGCAATTATCGGAAGATGCAAAACCGGGAGCCGACCCCGCGGCGAAAGGGGATGTTCTCAATGAACATTCTCAGCATGTCATTAAACGTGGCGGTAAAGTGCAGGGTGTCTATGCCAATGGTCCGGTAAAAGGAGGCCTGAGAACAACCCGTGCCATTGGAGACCACAATATGGGGGGGGCTATCTCTCCCCGGCCGGGGGTGACGTCCTACCCTCTTTCAGACATTAAGGGTGCCATATTGATACAGTGTTGTGACGGCGTATTTGATATTGCCAATTGTGGGCAGGTGTCCGCCTTTATAAGGGATGAGGCGAACCGGCAAGCCCCGCTGAATACGCAAAGCATGGCTGAAAGGCTGGTGGGTGCCAGTTATGATGCACAGTCGGGTGATAATTTAACCGCCATCGTAGTGCCAGTGGATGTCTTGTCAGCGTGAGAACCCAATGCAGAAGATCAGCACAAAGTGGCCAGGCAAAAGGATGAGGTGGAAACCTCAGCTTAATTCACAATACAGCCGGTGATAACCTGATCTCTGTTCAGACTGTATGCACACGAAATTGTGCCGATGATATATCGGATCTGGTACAGGTAAGCAACAGCTGTTGTTTTCCGCACAAGCGACACTGGCAGGTATTGCGATTTTTCACTCTCGGAAATTTTTGTGGCACAACCACAGTGTCGCCTAGAGGTGGGAAAATGCTATGTTATGCATCAATTTTTTAATAGATGTGAACATAGAAAATGTTTGAGGATAATGAGCTGGTTATGTCTCCATTGTGCCAGACCTTGGAGAGGGATCATCGTACGGTTGAAATTCTCGTATACAAAGGCGCTGATGATGCCCGGTGGGTACTTGAGCTGGAAGATGAATATGGTAATTCGTTTGTCTGGAATGATCTTTTTGCCACTGATGAAGACGCGTTGAATGCTGCGCTGGACGCTATTGACGATGAAGGTATTGAATCTTTTGTGGGCGAGCCTGCTCCGGTTAACAAACCGTTGACTGCAGAGGAGTATGCGATTGATCTTGCACAACGGCTGCAATCAGCTCTGCCGATGGTGGTGACCCCGACAAAGGCCTTGATTCACAGTATGCGTAATAGTGAAAAGCAATCTGTGAAATTGAAGCCTCGTCAAAGGCTGCATATTGATACGTGTCTGTATCTGGGGGATGAGGGTGGAATCGCTTGTGGTTATCAAGTTGCGGGTGAAGTTATCGTGTCTTCTATCACACACCTGAAGCTTGACCCAAAACATCCGCTCTATAAAGAGTTGAAAGACTACCAGCTGGATCGTAAGGCACGGCTAGCCTATGAAGGGCGAGGAAACAATGGGGCTTTCCGGGTAGATTGACTCGGTCTCGTCATGCCTGTTTCCACTCCAGTAACGCCAATTGATCCTTCCATAACGCCGATACGCCATCCATAAAATCTGCCAATGCTCTCACCGTTCAGGACTTTTTCCTGTAGCACCGGAGAGAGCATCATCAGGCGGAGGATACGGGAGACATAACTTTCGTTCTGCTTGTAATGAGCAGCCAGTGCCAGTGCTCGCATCAGGGCGGTGTCTTCTATTTGAGTCATATTGACCGGTTGTCCGCCACTGGTCTAAATGTCGAAAGCGCCAAGACCAGCATTGAAGCCATCGGTGTCGGGATTGAGGAGAGCAACAAGAAGACAGCGATACCCTGTTTGCCCCCCGAGCGAGCAGGCCGGACAGAAGATGGCACTCACCCTGTCCAGGAGTCGCACATTGACCGCTGGCCTATGATTTTGAGACGGGCTGTAATCTGAGTCGGGAGTGCTCGCTTAATAAAGGGGTTCTTTCTGTTTCTGCTGTGGAGTGATGGATTGTTACTGATTTGCAAACCTTGAACTTGCGGGTTGCCTGTTTGAGTGCATGAATGATTGTTGTATACCTGTCGTACTCGGCAGGGTTTATTTTTCTGGACCAAGGTCTATTTTCTTCTGCTGCGCTCAATGGGCTTTTGGTGAAACACAAAAGCCACCTCCATGTAATCAATGGATTGGCACCGGCATTCAGCAAAATCTGAACCACCTTGGCATGGCTATTCTGAGCTGCGATAAACAAAGGCGTGGCTCCCCCCCATGCTTGATCAACCTCTGCCCCTGCATTCACCAAAATCTGAACCACCTCGGCATAACCATTTTGAGCTGGTAAATACAGACTATGTATAGGGGAGCCTGATGCTCCACTAATGAATTGCTCGTTGACATCAAACCCGTCCTGACTCACAAAAAAAGTCACGGCTTCCACATTACCTTCGCGGCACGCAGCCAGAAAATCGTGCTCATTATATTCATTCTTCAGTGGTACGCTCAGGTCAGCTTTGCATTCGCCTGCAGCCAGCGTGTTTGCACAAAACCCCAAAGTCAGGAGGAAAAAACTGGCGTAGAGGAATCGCTGGCTCTGATAAATTCTTAACACTACTCACTCCACAAACCGCCATGACAAAAGGGGTAGGGTATAGCAATCAGCAAGGAGGATATCAAACTATTCGAGTCCAAGCGTCTGATAGCCCGTTCGCGTAGTCTGGCGGCATATTTTTCCGCATCTTTCTGTGTCACAGCTCCTTATGTCCAATTAGTGCCCCACAGACAGTGCTTTCATGGAACTGGATACTTATAATCACCCATTGTTGACAGAATCCATAAATGAGTGATCCATGAGTTCTTTACGAGACCAGTTACTGAAAGCCGGTGTTGCCAGCAAAAAACAACACCAGCAGGCACGTACCCAGAAAAAAAAGCAGAAGAAGCAGGGTGTTGACGTTCAGGCAGAACAGCGCAAACGTCTGGAGGAAGAGCGTAGACAGCAGATTGAGAGGGACAAGGAGCTGAACCGCCAGCGCGAAGCCGAACGTACTGAGAAAGAAAAGCAGGCTCAGATTCGACAGATTATTCAAACCAACACCATTCCCCGTGAAAATGGTGACAACAGCTATAGCTTTGTTGATAACAAGAAGATCAAGAAGTGGTATCTGGCGGACAAACAAATCAATGAACTGAGCAGCGGCCGTTTAGCCCTTGCCAAGCTGGAGGATGAGGAGTATGCCCTGATCTCCGGCAAAGTAGCTGAGCGATTGGCCGAACGCCTGGCAGATGAAACCCACAAGTACCTGTTGGTGAACAATAAAGGCAAGCAGGAAGAAGTGGATGAGGATGATCCTTACGCGGATTACCAGATTCCTGATGACTTGATGTGGTAACCCACCGCCCGGGGCACCTGCAGCACACCGATGCTACGCGTGTACTTAAATGTTTTCAGGATGAATAACTGTTTTGGGGCAAGTTGATGGGCAAAAAAGGCTGGTTAGTTGGTATCTTGGCAGTCGGCACTCTGGTTGTGATTGTGCTGGCGCGCCTGCCTGCTTCGCAGGTGATTTCACAGGTTCCCCTACCTAAAGGCATGGTGCTTTCGGGTGTCACAGGTACAGCATGGGAAGGACAGGCGCTATCAGCCTCATGGCATGGCCATAATCTGGGTAAAGTGTCATGGTCTCTGCTCTACAGCAAGGCTCTGAGGGGCAGGGCAGAATACAGGCTGACTTTTGGTGATAATAACTTTTCGGGTTTGCACGGCCATAGCCAAGTGGGTTTCGGCCTGGGCGGCTGGTCTATCAATGACCTTTCTGTGTCTATGCCTGCTGGGCTGGTGAGCAATATTGCCAGCCTCCCTGTACCAGCCTTTGGGCAGATTGAGGTGGCCATGAATGATGCTCTGTACAGCAACGCTCGCTGTGAACAAGGGCAGGGGCAGCTACATTGGCGAGATGGCTCTGTCAGTTTTGATAACGGACCGTTAAGCCTGGGAAATACCACAGCAACATTGACCTGTGAAGGCGGAGCGGTTGCCGTAATAGGAGAGCAGAATGGTCGGCAGGTGACATCTGAATTTTCTTTCCACCTTGCTGCGGACCAGTCCTATCAGACTCAGTTGCTGATGAAACTCCGGGCCAGCTTCCCTTCTGATTTGGCGCGACAATTACGTCGAATGGCAAAGCGTGACGGGCAAGGACGTTATCAACTGTCATTTGGTGGGCGTCTGTAGCTAGTCGGTGTCCTAATCCAGCTCAGAAAAGTCAGCTCTGTGCAGGCGGGTGGTGTGGCGCCTGCACGGCTTGGGAAGATGAGGGGGTTGGCGATCTCACTGCGCCGGGGCAGGCTGCTCTGGCTTTTCTTGCCCTTCACCATTAGGCCCTTGCAGAGCCTGCATTGCGGTGACCATGGCTTGCTGCATGGGAATCTTGCCAGCGGCCAGATCCACAATGCGAGTGAACACAGACGCAATAATATGGCGGGAGATCAGTACGCCTTCATCCAGCAGTGAGGGTATAGTGTTAGCATCACCCCGGAGCATAAGGCGTAGAGTCAGTACATCGTTCATCATTATGATGGACGCCGGAGCCAGCGCCGGAGCCAGAGCGGCAGCAAGAGTGGTGGCGTTATCGTTAGATGTCACTTTTACCGAGGTCAGCATAATGGCTGTCAGGTCTCCTACTTCCGGCTCGTAGCAAAACAACTCGCTTTGCAGATCTTCAGCAATATTGAAAATCCAGCTTGCTGCAGGCTCTTCGGCTTGCTGCTCTTTCGGGGAAAGCTGCTGGGTTGTGAGGTGGCTGACAATAGCCTGGCGGGTTTGAGGGTTCATTCTGTCAGTGCTCCGTAGAAACTTTCTGAAAGAAGTTCAGCCATTTTGCGAGCGTCTTCCGGTGTTGGATTGATTTTGACTATGGATTCGAGGGTCTGCTGAATCAGTGGAATCAGGATCTGCGAAGCATTAAAGAATGGCGTAACGCTGATAGGATAATTCAGTGTCATCAGCTGGCTTTGACGCAATACAATCTGGTTAGTGCGCATGTCAACCAGTATGGCCATGGGGCTGAGTAACGCCGTGGAATGCTGCATAAACGCACTGAGGCTATTTAAGTGCTGTTCCAGGTTAGGGCCTTCTGGCAGGGTGACATCCAGTATCAGATTGACGTTCTTGTCGGGATTTATACCGGGAGTAATCAAAGCACTGAGGGTGGCTTTTTGATTATTCAGCGTGGTAAAGCGACTTTTCAGGGCTATGCCGTATTCGTGGCGGGAAACCCCGGTTTTATCCATCTCCAGAGTTTTTAACTCTTTTTTGAGCCGTCTGGCGATTGGCTTCAGGGCTTCTTCATTAATAGCAGGTGCGTTCAATGTTTCTGGCTCCTTCCAGAGCAGGCTGACGACTCTTTTATTAACTCGCCGTGATTAGCCTGCTGATTTAAGTCCTTCTAGTTATTATGGTTGATTTCCACAAATATGTGATTCAAATGTACGGCTCTGGAAATATCGCTTGGTTTCGTTAATCGTCACCGACAATCAAGGCAATGTAAATCAGTCGATAGAGGTGAGTAACAATACCTGTCCTGCCTTTGAAAAACACCCCACGCCCAAAAGAGTGAGGTGTTAAGTATCTTATAGAAAAATGAGGGGCGAGGCTAAAAGTTACCCTGCAAACACCCCAGAAACCAATTCCCGAGCTTCATCCTGTAGCAGCTTCAAATGCTCATCACCTTTAAAGCTTTCTGCATAAATTTTATAGGCAGGTTCCGTACCTGAAGGGCGAGCAGCAAACCATCCGTTTTCAGTCACAACCTTCAAACCACCAATGGCGGCATTATTACCGGGCGCTTCGGTCAGGCACTGGATAATAGGATCGCCAGCCAGCCTATCCGCTTTTACCATCTCCGGGTTCAGGCCTGAGAGAATTTTACGTTGCTCCCTATCAGCAGGTGCCTGAATGCGGCTATATACTGGTTCGCCATATTTGGAGGCCAGTTCCTGATAGTACTCACCAGGATCTTTGCCGGTTACTGCAGTGATTTCAGCAGCCAGCAGTGCGAGGATAATGCCGTCTTTGTCAGTGCACCAGGTGCTGCCGTCTTTACGCAGGAAGCTGGCTCCGGCGCTCTCTTCACCACCAAAAGCAATCTCGCCGGTACGCAGGCTGTCAACAAACCATTTAAAGCCTACGGGCACTTCGTAAGTTTCACGACCAATACCGTTTGCTACCCGGTCAATCAGGGAGCTGGATACAAGAGTTTTGCCTATTTTGGCACTTCGTGGCCAGTCTTTGCGATGCTGGTAAAGGTAGTCGATGGCTACCGCCAGGTAGTGGTTCGGGTTCATCAACCCCATGGAGCGGGTGACGATACCGTGGCGATCGTAATCCGGGTCGTTACCCACGGCGATATCGAACCTGTCTTTCATTTCCACAAGACCAGCCATGGCATAAGGGGAGGAGCAGTCCATTCGAATAGCGCCGTCTTTATCCAAACGCATAAAACTGAACGATGGATCGAGGGTACGGTTAACCAGCTTGATGTTCAGACCGTAGTGTTCGGCAATCACGTCCCAGTAAGCCATACCCGAGCCGCCCAGAGGATCAACACCAATAGACAGCCCGGCTTTGGCAATGGCTTCCATATCCAGTACCTGATCCAGATCCTTCACATAAGGAAGGATATAGTCGTGGGCATGCACGTTTTCGGCATCTAAGGCCTGCTCAGCAGAAAGGGTGTGAACACCGGCCAGCTTTGCAGCCATCAGTTCGTTGGCGCGGTTTTCAATCCATGTGGTAATTGCACCCTCAGCAGGACCACCATGGGGCGGGTTGTACTTGATGCCGCCATCTTCCGGTGGATTGTGCGAAGGCGTGATAATAATGCCATCTGCCTGAACCTCAGAACTGCGATTATGGGAAACAATCGCGTGGGAAATGACCGGAGTTGGGGTATAGCCACGGCCAATCTGATAGTAAACCTGACAGCCATTGGCTGCGACAACCTGCAGTACACTGATAAAGGCTGCTTCGGAGAGAGCGTGGGTATCCATACCAATATAGAGAGGGCCAGTGATACCTGCCGATACACGGTATTCGCATACAGCCTGAGTAATAGCCAGCACATGAGGCTCATTAAAGGTGCAGCGTAATGCACTGCCACGGTGGCCGGAGGTGCCAAAGGTAACACGATGGGCGGGCTCATTGGGAGCAGGTTGTTCAGAATAGTAGGCACTGACAAGCCTGGGAATGTTAACAAGTATGTCCGGTGGAGCGGTTTGGCCAGCGAGGGGATGCACGACAGTAATCTCCTTATATCTGCAGTAAAAAACGGTAGGATAGTCTCTTCTCATGTGGAAAAACACTACTGGTATTTACTTTGGTTGACGGCCTGGTACAGGCTCGGATCGGAGGGGTGAAGATACGGTGCGCGCAGATGGCGAGCTCCATATATTCTTGGGCAGAGGATTTTTGGTACCTTGTTTAGAGCTTTGCTCATTCTGGGGAGCTCTCCAGGGCGTTGCAGGAACCGTAGAAGCTCCAGATAAGATTTTTGAATAAGTCCAGGCTGCAATAGGTGTTGTTTTTATAGATGACGAGTACTGCTGAGCAAGTGGTGAA
>NZ_SMME01000432.1:0-247 GCF_009711465.1 Parendozoicomonas verongulae
TGAAACGCTGGTGGGCCGTAAGGGCCGTCCCAACGTTGTGGAATTCGGCGGTACTGAAAAGTCCGCGTTCGTTCAGGACTTCGGCCTTGATGACGAGATTCCTCAGCAGGATATCGACAACGCCAACAACACCAACTTTGACCCTCGCGGTAACGCAGTAGAGCTGTTGTCCGAGTTGATTGCTCTGGATAGGGAGAAGCGTGTCGCTGATCTCGTGCAGGACAAAAACAACTATGCCCACAAGGAG
>NZ_SMME01000432.1:360-850 GCF_009711465.1 Parendozoicomonas verongulae
CGACCAGTGGGATCATGCGGACAGTAAGCCTCTGGTTCAGCTCATTGATGCACTGGAAACGCCTATCAAGCGTCCGAATGTGATGACGCTGGGTCGCAAGTCAGCCGTTCAGTTGCGTCGCAACCCGTCTGTCGTTAAGGCATACAACGGGAGCCTGGGCGACGACGGACTTGTACCCATGAGTTTCATCCGTGACCTGCTGGAGATCGAGGAAATCCTTGTGGGATCGGCCCAGCACAACGCAGCTCGTCCCGGTCAGGACATGACGCTGGAACGCCTGTGGGGCAACCACTGTGCACTGACTTACCGCAACATGAATGCCCGTCCTAACAAGGGCGTGACCTTCGGTATGACTGCGGAGCATGGGCAGCGTGTATCCAGCACTCGTCAGGACGGCAACATCGGCCTGCGCGGTGGTGAGGTGATCCGTGTGGGTGAGTCACTCACTGAGCTGGTGGTATGCGATGACGTGGCTTACTTCCTCGAAAAC
>NZ_SMME01000343.1 GCF_009711465.1 Parendozoicomonas verongulae
GGTGCCACCTTCTCCATCGGAGACATTCACTGTCAGGGTGTAATCATCCAGATCCGCATCATCAATCGTGCGGGTGGTTCTGATCTCGCCACTGGTGCTGTTAATAGTGAACAGGCCACGCTGGTCGTTTTCCAGGGTGTAGGTCAGCGTGTCCCCTTCATCGTTGGCTGTGACAGTGCCAATGACACCGGCGGCTGTGCCTTCAGGAACATTATTGAAGGTGTAGGTATCGTTGTCTGTCCCGTCGGTTTCTCCGGTAAAATCAGGAGCCGGGTTGGTGACAGTGATGGTGAAGCTGTCCTGCGCTACCGTGCCATTGTTGCCATCATCCGCCTCCACAAGCACGGTATAAACACCGCCTGCCCCACTCTGGGAGGCGCTGGTACCCAGCGTTCCGGTAATCAATCCGGTGTCCGAATCAAAACTCAAGCCTGCAGGTAGCCCCGTCACGCTCAGTGTTAAAGGATCATTGTCTGCATCGCTGAAGTTGTCTTTGACATTGATGGCCGTGATCGCTTCGCCATCTTCAAAAGCTTTGTCCGCTTCACCGGAGTCCAGCACCGGATCGTCGTTCACGTTGGTCAGGCTGA
>NZ_SMME01000391.1 GCF_009711465.1 Parendozoicomonas verongulae
CTGTATGGATGCGTTTGTGCCTGATGAGATCACGGGATGTGGTAAACGTTTTATGGCACCCGCCCTGATCACAGACAAAGGGCTTCTCCCCTGTGTGGATGCGCTTGTGGGCAGTGAGTACACCGGATTGGGAGAAAGACTTGTTGCACTGGTCACAGGCAAAGGGCCTTTTCTTTGTGTGGGTGCGCTTGTGTCTGGTGAGGTGACTGGATCGGGTGAAAGACTTATTGCATCCGTCCTGATCACAGATGTAGGGCCTGTCCCTTGTGGGGGTGTGCATCCCGGAGATGATCATGGGCCGCTGATCGCTGTCAGGCTGACTCTGACTCACTTCAGTAAGAGTGCTACCTGTATCGAATGCACATTTCCCTGCACTGGCGCAAAGAGCACTCTGAAATACATCATCCTGCAACAAATCCGATAACTCTGAAAGTAGAGCGTCATCCTGCTTCAAGCCTGACACCCCTGGGAATAGAGTGTCCAGAGGGGAAGGTGAAGAAGGAGGAATGCATAAGATATCAGGAGCTTCACCATTACTCGAAATGCGGCAAATGTTAGATGAGTTCCTAATCCATGTTGTGGCATCCGTTTCAACTGCCAGCTGTTGTACAGTCGTTGATTTCGTGAGTGTTAATTGGGTTCTTTTTTTTTCACGGCAATGTACAAAGTGGTGCTCAGCAGACCTGTGTATGGTGCAAGATGTGGTTTCACCAGGGAGGATATGT
>NZ_SMME01000439.1 GCF_009711465.1 Parendozoicomonas verongulae
GCTGAAAACTTGTATTCCGGGGAGATCGACCGCAAGGGTATCGCCATGTGGGGCATCTCGTGGGAAATGACTGTTAAGAACACCAACAGAGGGAATTAACCATGGAACGCGTTGATCGCTCCTACATCGGCAAAGGCAACATCTACCTGAAACTGCGCGGTGGCAACACCGGCTTTCTCCACTTCGGCAACTGCTCGGCGCTGGGCGTGTCGTTTGAAGAGGACAAGAAGCAGCAGAAGGATTACACCAAGGCAGGCGGTGGTAATACCAACAGTGTGTCCACTATATCCAATGTTGTCGGTACTGTGACTGCGCTCGACCTGACAGCGGAGACGCTGGCCCCGGCTCTGGGTGCTGCGGTGTCCAAGATTGCTGGTGGCACGCAGGTGACCGACGAGGTACTGCCCGCCACTGGCACCACTGGGGAGTTTATCCCCTTCAACTCTATCCCGGACAAAACCCAGACCATCACCATCAAGGATGGCTTGGACGACTCCGTGCTGGTGGAAGGTACTGACTACGAGCTGACCGATAACGGCCTGCTGGTACTGGAAGGCTCCGCTATCGACACCGATGGTGTGAAGGCGAGCTACACCAAGAGCGCAGCTGAGGTACTGGAAGCACTGGTGGAAGCCGGGCAGGAGTTCTCCCTGTACTTTGATGGTCTGAACGAAGCCCAGTCTGGAAAGCCTGTGAATATAAGAATCCACAGACTGAAGTTTTCACCGGTCACGGGTCTGGCCCTGATTGGTGATGAGTTTGCTGAGATGGAAATGGAGTTTGAAATCCTGTCCGATGGCGCTATCTCCGGCGCGGGCATCTCGAAGTTTATGAAAGTGGCGCAGGCTCTTTAACGAACAA
>NZ_SMME01000108.1 GCF_009711465.1 Parendozoicomonas verongulae
TGAAGACCATTCCCATCCTTCCTATAAAAAGAAAAAAAGATAGCAACGTAACCTTGTAATGTTGGTGTTTACGACGATGGTTGCATGTCGTTGAGTGGGTTGGACATCTCCTGATCTGAGTGAAGAAATTCGCAAAGATTGTTCGCTGTTAAATACTGGGTCACTCACCTCTCATATTATGATGCGCGCGCTGGTGTCTGGTGAGATTACTGGATGTGGTGAAAGACTTGTCGCATTTGTCCTGGTCACAGACAAAGGGCC
>NZ_SMME01000380.1:0-87 GCF_009711465.1 Parendozoicomonas verongulae
GACGGGTGCAACAAGTCTTTCAACCAATTCTGCCACCTTGCCAGGCACAAGCGCATACATACAGGGGACAGGCCCTTTGTCTGTGAC
>NZ_SMME01000380.1:370-694 GCF_009711465.1 Parendozoicomonas verongulae
TGGTCTTTCACCCAGTCCTGTCATCTCATTACCCACAAGCGTACCCACACAGGGGAAAAACCCTTTGTATGTGACCAGTACGGGTGCAACCGCTCTTTCACCCAATCCGGTCATCTCATCAGGCACAAGCGCACCCACGCAGGAGAGCGGCCCTTTGTCTGTGATCAGAACAGGTGCCACAAAGCGTTTACTTCATCCGGCGATCTCAACATCCACAAGCGCACCCACACAGGGGGCAGACCCTTTGTCTGTGACTTTGGCGAATGCAACAGGGCTTTTACCACATCCGGCAACCTCACCGCCCACAAGCGTATCCACACAGGG
>NZ_SMME01000858.1 GCF_009711465.1 Parendozoicomonas verongulae
CATTATACGGACTTCCCCTGCTAGGCTAAAAGGACCCTTCTTATGGAATACACGGAACGTGCAAACCTCCTCATTGCCGCCACTCTTTCAAAGCCCCATACTGGCCCCCTATGAGAACTGTAAAGTCACTGAGATAGAAGGCGAGCACAGTGCCTGGATTGGTAGAATAGAATCCACCCCACCACTCATACTGAAACAGCCAAACGCTTATAGCGGTTATTACGAGCTGCTTTTTCATCGGCTTACATCTGCAGCCTCAGATAGTCCTGCCGCCCCGGTTCTGGCATCTGGCGCATTATCGGATGACAGTTGCTTTCTTCTGATGCCAGATCAGACAATAACACACCGGCAACTATTCTCCCCTATGAAAACCTTCACAGGCTCACAAATCAGTCAGCCCCTGCAAACCACGCTTCTGAAAACACTGGCTGATTTCCATAAAGCCATGGAGCCACTGGTCGAACACGCCGAAGAACTCGGCTTTGGACGGTACCGTGATTTACCACGACCACTGCTGGAACACATTTCCATCTGTAGTGCGTTGGTGAAGGACTTCCCCGAGCATATTGTGCCCCCTGAAGATCACCAAAAGCTGAAAACGCTTCTCCCCCAGGCTGTGCATTACTGGGAAACCGTTCTGCGCCCCAAATTTGCAGCCAGAAAGGGATTAGCTATCTGCCATGGGGATTGCTTCCTCCATCATTTCTGGATGCCACTGGATGCCAGGGAGTCCCCCCTGCTGTTCGATTTTGATCTGGCCACCATTCACCGCCCGGCCTGGGATTTGGTTATGCTGCTATCCACAGGCAACTTCCCCGATACCGAACGCAGCCTGAAAACCTACCACCTGCACGCCCGCATGGGTACACCGTTTGAAGAGCTGAAAGAGGAATTTGGATGGTTGGCCGCCTGCCAGCTTTATCACGTGCTGGCAGACAGGGAGCGGGGATGCAATGAGTTACTGTGGAAGGGTCGGTTGAAGAATCTATTAAGGCTCAGTGAGCAGGCTCTCAGCCTACACGCCTGATACCTTTGAACTTACCGTCGCTGCCGTAGCTGATTTCAAATCGCCCATAAATGCCGTGGTGGGTCACAAACCTGGCGATGATATCGAAAGGCAAACTGATGCTGGTGCCATCGTCTGCAACAGCACGTACACGTTCCTTCTGCCTTTTATAGAACTGAAGAACCTGATCCGAATTGAGGTTTATAGAAACTATCGACTTACGCATGCAACATCCTTATCCCTGCTGTCTGTCTTGCTACCTTTCTAATAATAGAAGACTCGTAAGCCGATGAGATTTATCGTAATTTTCTCACGCGGAACTGCCGCCCCTTGATCTTGCCACTCTGTAAATGTTTCAGAGCGCGGTTAGCCACAGAGCGATCAATCGCCACATACGCGCAGAAGTCGAAGATATCAATCTTACCCACATATTTGCCCAGAATGCCGGCATCTCCCGTCAAAGCACCCAGAATGTCGCCGGGCCGCACCTTGTTCTTCTTTCCCCCATCAATATTGAGAGTGACCATAGGCGGAAGGATATCCACAGGCTGGTTTTTCAATTCTGCTAAAGCACCGTATTCCACCGGACGCATCTGGTAGGCTTCAATATCTTCGATTTTGTACTGCTCTTTCTCGGTATACAGGCTGAGGGCCAGACCTTTGCTGCCCGCACGGCCTGTTCGACCAATGCGGTGTATGTGCACTTCTGCATCCCGAGTGACTTCGTAGTTGATCACTGCCTGCAGGTCTTTGATATCCAGACCCCGTGCCGCCACATCGGTAGCTACCAGCACTGAGCTGCTCTTGTTGGCGAACTGTACCAGCACACGGTCACGATCTCGCTGATCCAGATCCCCGTGAATCGCTTGTGCATGAAAGCCTTCATCACTTAGCGCATTGGCCACTTCCTGACACTCAGCCTTGGTATTACAGAACACCACTGCGGACTCTGGCTGATAGTGACACATCAGCTTGATCAGAGCCTCCCGGCGACCATTGCGGGTGGTAAGGAAAAAGCGCTGTTCAATCACGGTATCGTCATGGTGAGATTCCACACTCACTTCCACTGGCTTGCGCTGGAACTCGCGGCTAATGTCCTGAATGCCTTCTGGATAGGTGGCAGAAAACAGCAGGGTCTGGCGGTTGGATGGGGTTTGGCTGGCCAGATCGGCAATGGCATCCCGGAAGCCCATATCCAGCATACGATCAGCTTCATCCAGCACCAGAGTGGTAATATCGTCCAGCTTTAAAGTGCCCTTGCGCACGTGCTCCTGAATCCGGCCTGGCGTTCCCACTACAATATGAGCGCCATGCTCCAGAGAGCCAATCTGGGGGCCGAAAGGCATGCCACCACACAGAGTAAGCACTTTCACATTATGGGTGAAGCGAGCCAGACGACGCAGTTCCTTACCCACCTGATCCGCCAGCTCACGGGTAGGACACAGCACCAGCGTCTGCACCCGGTACTTACGTACGTTCAGGCGCGACAACAGGCCAATACCAAATGCCGCCGTTTTCCCGCTACCGGTTTTGGCACGGGCGATCAGGTCTTTTCCCTGTAGAACATGGGGAATACTCTGCTCCTGAATCGGCGTCATAGCTTTGTAGCCAAGGGATTCCAGGTTGGCAAGCATCTCTTTGGAAAGGGCCAAAGAGGAAAAGCGGGAGTCAGACATTGCGATCAGTCATCGGACAGGAGAATAAGGCGGGCAATCTTAACAGGCCAGCAGCTCCTGTAAATCCTGCAACAAGTACAAAAGCTACGTTTTTGTGCAGGGTGCAAGGTGCCAGCTCCCTTCTCCATAAAGCACATCAAATCGGACTTGGATCAGAGAAGATAAAAACCCACACACAGGATAAAAAAGTTGACTACAGCCCACAAAAGAAACCTTCTATACAAATAAATAACTTATCAACCACGAAAAACAAAACCTACATCTCCTTTAAAATCAACCAATAAATTGACCCACGCCAATTAAGGATCACAAGAATAGAGTTAATTTAATCTACAGACCCTCGTCAATCTATAGACATATCTATGACTGATACTTTTCAAATCAACAATGGCTACTACACAATCATCCACCGCAACTGGCTGGAAAGCCCGTTAGCCATTTTGAAAAACAGTCTGAGAAAAACTACCCAAATAGAATTTGTACCATTTTGTTTACTCTATGCATTCAAATCCATTATTTACGTTATTACATGGTGGATTGGAGCGTCTCATCGTTAGTTAACACTTCACAAATATTACAGGCAAACACAACAACTTGTTAAAACCATACTCGAAAAAATAGCGTTCACTTTAATGCTGTATGCAGTTCCAATGATTACAAGCTGGTGAAGCCTGAATTTAGATATCCCTATCAAAACCTGAAATCATTCAGAGGTCAGCTATGAAACTTGAGCTGGGTCACTTCCATGTGAAGGAAGTCACCTTCGGCGAATCAACTCGCTTTGAAGATGGTGTTCTCACTATTAACAAAGAAGAGGCGCTCGCCGTTGTTCGTGAAGATGAACACATTACTGATGCGGATCTTGTTATTGCCCGTCCCGGTGAAGAAAAGCGCATTGTTCCCGTTAAAGAGGCTGTTGAGCCACGTTGCCGTGTCAACAGCAAACACAACAACTATTTCCCTGGTGTAACCGGCACTGAACTTTATCAGGTTGGTGATGGTCGTTCCCACGCCCTGAAAGGCTGCAGCGTAATGGGTGTTGGCAAACACTGGGGCAGCTTCGGTGACGGTCTGGTTGATATGTCTGGCAAGGGTGCAGAGTACAGTTACTTCTCTCAAATCACCAATATCTGTTTGGTAGCGGATACCGACGAAGAGTTTGAACGTCACGAGCAGCAGAAGAAGAATCATGCTATTCGCTGGGCAACCCATCGTCTGGCTGAGTACTTGGGTAACTGTGTAAAAGGCTTGGAACCGGAAGAGATCGAAACCTACGATCTGCCGCCTATTACCAAACGTGACTCCTCTGTGAATGACCTGCCATCTGTCGTCTACGTCATCCAGACCATGACCCAGATGGAAGAGGAAGGCTACAACGATCTGGCCTACGGCTGGGATTTGAACAAGTCTATCCCTACCCTGATGCACCCCAACGAAGTGTTGGACGGTTCCCTGATCGGCGGTTCCTTTATGCCAACGTCCTCCAAATGGGCGACCTACGATTACCAAAACTGCCCCACCATAAAATCTCTGGCAGCACAGCATGGCAAAACCTTGAACTTCTTGGGTGTGATTACCTCCAACCTGAACGTGGCACTGATCCAGAAGGAGCGCTCTGCCCTGTACGTGGCTCAGATCGCTAAAACTCTGGGAGCCGACGGCGCCATCCTCGCCGAGCAGGGCTACGGCAACCCCGATGCCGACTTCACCGCCTGCTACGTAGCACTGGAAGACGCTGGTGTGAAGACCGTGGGTATCACCAACGAATGTACTGGTCGTGATGGTCGCTCCCAGTCTCTGGTGTCCATGGATCCCAAGTCTGACGCCATCGTATCCTGCGGCAACGTATCGGAGCTGATCGAACTGCCAGCCATGAAAGAAGTGATTGGCGAGCTGGAAGCTCTCGGCCGTGATGGTCTGTCCGGCGGCTGGGCAGGCGACGAAATCCTCGGTCCCTCAGTTCGTGAAGATGGTTCCATCATCATGGAAAATAATGCGATGTTCTGCGGCGACCAAGTGATTGGCTGGGCCCAGAAAACTGTTCGCGAATTCTAATCGGCTGAAGATAAGGATTACAACGATGAAAAAAGCAATTTGCTACATCAACCAGTTCTTTGCCGGTATCGGTGGCGAAGACAAGGCGGATCACGCGCCTGAAATCCGTGAAGGTGTTGTCGGCGGTTCCATGGCTATCAACGCTGCCCTGCAAGGTATTGAAGTCACTCACACCGTGATTTGCGGCGACAACTTCATGGGCTCCCACCGTGAAGATGCGATTCAACAAATCTGCGGCATGCTGGAAGGCAAAGAGTTCGACCTGTTCTTTGCAGGCCCAGCCTTCCGTGCCGGCCGTTACGGCGTAGCTTGTGGAGAAATCAGCAAGGTTGTTCAGGAGCGTTTCGACGTACCTGCTTTCTCCTCCATGAACGACGAAAACCCCGGCGCGGAAATGTTCCGCAAGGACATGGTGATCTTTGAGGGTGGCAAGAGCGCAGCTGCCATGCGTACCGATGCTCAGAAGATGGCTGCTTACGCCAGCCGTGTTATCGCCGGTGAAGCTGTGGGTTCTGCTGAAGAAGAAGGCTACTTCGGCCGTGGCAAACGTCACATGATATACGACGAAAGCCTGAAGCCTGCCGCAGACCGTGCGGTGGAAATGCTCATCGCCAAACTGGGCGCCCAGCCATTTACTACCGAGCTGCCAATTCCCAAAACCGATTTTGTGCCTATCGCAAAGCCTATCAAGGATCTGTCCAAAGCCACCATCGCTATCATCAACACAGGCGGCATCGTACCGGTTGATAACCCAGACCGCATTCAGTCTGCCTCCGCAACCCGCTGGGGCCGTTACGACATCAGCAAAATGGATCGCCTGAAAGGTGGTGAATTCAAGACCATCCACGCAGGCTTTGACCCTATGATGGCTGACGGCAACCCCAACGTTATCCTTCCTCTGGACGTTCTGCGGGAGATGGAGAAAGAAGGCAAGATCGGCAAGATTCACGAATACTTCTACTCCACCGTAGGCACCGGCACCACTCAGAAAGAAGCAGCCCGCATGGCGCAGGAAATGATTCCGCCTATTCAGGAAGCAAACGTGGACGGCGTTCTACTGGTTTCTACCTGAGGCACCTGCACTCGTTGCGGTGCAACGATCGTGAAGGAAATCGAGAAAACCGGTATGCCTGTCGTACAACTGGCAAACCTAGTTCCTGTCGCCAAAACCACTGGTACCAACCGGATTGTTCCTGGCTTCGCTATCCCTTATCCATTGGGCAACCCTGAAATGACGGAAGAACAGCAGCACCAGATGCGCCGCCACCGCATTGAAGTGTGTCTTGATGCTCTGACGACACCTATCGAAGAACAGACTGTATTTAAGGTGAAAATATAACGCACAAACCGTGAGTCCGGCAGGAAGGCGGTTGTCACTGAGCCACCTTCCAGCCTTAGAAGAATAAAGTCGTATAAGTGTCGCCAGCTGCCGGGCTGGTGACATTCTCTACACCCACTCCTTTTCCAAGGGGAATAAACCTATGCAAAACACACCGAATAAAGACAACACTGTCTTTATCATCGGGCTGGCTCTGGTTCTTATTATTGTTTTTGTTGGTATGGCCTTCCCGAATTTTCTTGGCAGCGCTGGCGGTGCTGCCATGTCCTTTATCACTGGAGGCTTTGGCTGGCTCTACAATGCTGCAGCCTTTTCATTTGTTATCTTTTGTCTTGGTATTGGGCTGAGCAAATACGGCCATATCACCTTAGGCGATAAGGGTGATACGCCTGAATACAGCACCGCCACATGGTTTGCCATGCTCTTCTCTGCCGGTATGGGTATTGGTTTGGTGTTCTGGGGTGCTGCAGAACCTCTCAATCACTGGCTCCACCCTGTCAGCACAATTGAAGGTGGAAGCACTGCCGCGGCAGAGTTTGCCATGCGCAAGGCATTTCTCCACTGGGGGTTGCAGCCTTGGGCGATTTACAGCGTCCTTGGCCTTCCTTTGGCGTACATAATGTACTGTCGCAAGGAAGACAGTCTAATCAGTAATCTGTTGATCCCTTTTATGGGTAAAGAAGGTCCCCACAGCGGATGGGGTAAACTGATAAATATCCTTGCCCTGTTCGCCGCTAGCAGTGGCATTGCAACATCCCTCGGCATGGGAGCCAATCAGATTAACGGCGGATTGTCGTATGTTTTCGGTATCCCCGATACCGGTATGGTGAAGATTATTATGGTCGGCATTATCACTATGCTAGTGATTGCCTGCACCGTAACCGGTATGCAGAAAGGCATTAAATATATGTCTAACCTGAACCTAGTGATTGCCGGCACCATTCTCACCGCCAGTTTTATCTTCGGCCCCACCACCGAAATGATGAACACCTTTGTCAGCACTCTGGGCAACTACGTGCAGAACTGGTTTGGCGACAGCCTCGCCATCAGCAACGACCCCTGGTACTCCAGCTGGACTGTGTTCTATATGGCCTGGTGGATTGCCTGGGCACCTTTTTGTGCGCCCTTCATTGCCAAAGTGTCCAAAGGTCGTACTATTCGTGAGTTTGTTTTAGGTGTTTTGATTGCGCCATCATTAGGTTCTTTTGTGTGGTTCTCTATCTTTGGAACTATGGGCTTACATGCTGGAATTGAAGTGGCGGCACAAGCTGTCCAGAACACATCCACAGCATTATTTGTTGTTCTATCCCAGTATCCCATGAGTAGCATTATCTCTGTGCTGGTTATTTTTGTGCTATTCACTTTCTTTATCACTTCCGCCAATGGTGCCACATATGTTCTTGGTAGTCTGTCGTCTAACGGAAGTGCAGAGCCTTCCAATAAAATGAAGATTACCTGGGCGATACTGCAGTCGGCTCTGGCATTAGTGCTGATGCTGGGCAGTGACAATGGTTTAAGCCTACTGCAAACCATCTCTATCGTAGCAGCCTTCCCATTCGTGTTCGTACTCTTCCTGAGTATGTTCTCCATGGTGCGATTCCTGAAGGAAGATCACGATACATCGAAGACATTACCGAAAGCTCTTAAATCTGGCGAAAAGATAATGATCTAAGTATTTCCACAAAGCACCTGACGGGGAGTATCACACTCCCCACCTTTTTTATACGCATACTCTACATTTCACAGTAAACACCCCTAACCCTGACAAAAAACAACACGATTGAACAAAGCAGGCAAAAATACTACAAAAGCTATCAGTCAAAATTTTCTTACAAGGTCACCAATGGCAATAAAAACGACACAGACCATCTGCCCTTTCTGCGGCACAGGTTGTGGTCTGGGAGTTAGAACAGAGAATGACAAGGTCATCGGTGTTGAACCCATCAAAAATCACCCTGTCAGCAAAGGGCGCTTGTGTTCAAAAGGCTGGAGCTCTGCCTTCGGTATCGGCCATGAAGACCGTATTACCCATCCCATGATCCGTGAGAACGGCGAACTCCGTCGTGCAAGCTGGGATGAAGCTCTGGACAAGATCCACAGCGAATTCAGCTATTACCGTGAGAAGAATGGCCCCCAGTCTGTTGGTATGATCAGCTGTGCCCGGGCAACCAACGAAGACAACTATGCCATTCAGAAGTTTGCTCGTACTGCCTTGCTGACAAACAACGTCGACCACTGCGCCCGAATATGACACAGCCCTTCAGTAGCAGGTCTGCTACAAACCATGGGTTCTGGTGCTATGACCAACAGCATCGTCGACATCAGCAAAGCTGACGTTATTGTTATCTTCGGTTGTGACCCAACCGAGAGTCACTCCATCATCGGTAGTGAGATCATGAAAGCCAAGGAGAAGGGTGCCCTTCTGCTGGTTGTCGATCCGCGTCGTACACGTCTGGCGAAAATGGCCGATGTACACCTTCAGCTGCGTGTTGGTACCAACATCGCCCTGCTGAACGGTCTGGTAAACACCATTTTTGAAAATGGCTGGGAAAACAAAAAGTTCCTGGAAGAACGCTGCGAGCACGCCGACCGTGTACGCAAGCACGTAAAAGATTACCCGCTGGACAAGGTTGCCGACATCACCGGCGTACCTATGGATCAGTTGAAGCAGTTCGCACGCATTTACAGCAAAGCCCGTGCGGCGTTCCTGGCTTACGGCATGGGTGTCACCCAGTTCGTAAGCGGCACCAACAACGTACTGGCACTGTCGAATCTGGTGCTCTCCTGTGGTCACGTTGGCCGCCCCGGTACCGGCATGAACCCACTGCGTGGTCAGAACAACGTACAGGGTGCCTGCGATATGGGCTGTCTGCCCGGTGACTTGCCCGGCTATCAGAGCCCGAACGATCCAAATGTACGTGCCAAGTTTGAGCGTGCGTGGGGCACACCGGTGGCTGACCAGCCCGGTATCACCTCCATGAACATGAACGAACTGGCTCTGGAAGGGAAATTCAATGCCCTGATGATCTTCGGTGAAGACCCTGTGGTGACCGACCCGGATCAGAACCGCGTTGCCCGCGCCCTGCGCAGCATGGACTGTCTGGTCGTTGTGGAAATGGTGATGACCGAAACAGCCAAACTGGCAGACGTCATTCTTCCTGCAGCCAGTTTCGCGGAAAAAGGCGGTACCTTCACAAACTGCGAGCGTCGTGTACAGCGGGTGAATCAGGCGGTGAACCCACCCGGTGAATGCATGGGCGAATGGCAGATGCTGCAGGCACTGGCTAAGCGCTTTGGGACTCCCGGTTTTGACTGGGAAACCCACGAAGACGTATTCAACGAAATCACTGAAGTGACACCGAACTACTCCCAGATGAGCTACCAGCGTCTGGATGAAGCGAATGGTCTGCAGTGGCCGTGCACCTCCCATCACCCCGATGGTAATTCTGTTCTGCACAAACGCAGCTTCCCGCTGGGCAAGGCACGCTTAATGCCTGTGCACTACCTGCCGCCCGAAGAAAACCCGGATGACGATTACCCGTTCTATCTGACCACGATTCGTCTGCACTTCCATTACGGCTGTGGCTCCATGACTCGCAAGTCCCCGATTCTTGAGCGTGAATCTCCGGAAGGACTGCTGTTCATGAACCCACGGGATGGCGCCAACCAGGGCCTGTTTAACTTTGCTCCTGTGGGTGTGCGTTCCCGCCGTGGTTATCTGGAAACACGGGTGCAGTTTACCGATCAGGTACCACCCGGGCTGGTGAGTCTGCCGTATCACTTCAGCGATACGCCATCCAACCAGTTGACTAACGACGCTCAGGACCCAACCACAGGCATGCCTGAGCTGAAAGCCTGTGCCGTGCGTGTAGAGCCACTGGCCCGGGATATGCGGCCTCGTCCTATTCAGATTCTCCGGAACGAGAACTACGAGCCAGCAGTAGAGGAAGCAGGAGCCGACTATGTACGTATATGAGCTTGAGCGCCTCGAGCACCTGAGAAACTGGCTGACCCTGAAGAACGAAGTCCTGCGCCCGATTGCCGACGAAAGCGGCAACGGCCACTGGGGTGTGGTAAAGCATGGTGACGTGGTGCCTTTTGACATGGATCTGCGTCCGGATATGTCTCCCAAAGGGCTGTTCTTCGCCGAGCGTGAAACTGTCATGAAATTTGATGGCACTCTATTCCGGGAGACTCTGCCAGAACAAAAGCCACAGGTACTGTTCGGCCTCAAGGCCTGTGACCTGACAGCCATTGCTTATCAGGATAACCACTTTAAGGATGACCCTTATTATCAGGCTCGCCGCAAAAACACCCTGCTGATCGGTATCGACTGCCAGGAGGCCTGTGAAAACGGCTTCTGTGCTTCTGTGGATGCGGGCCCACACGTGGACACTGATATCGCCGATCTGGTTGTCACTCCTATGCCTCATATGGCAGATGACGAGCACGGTTGGTGGGTGATCTGCGCCAGCCCTGAAGGTCAGGCTGCGATTGCCGGCCTTGGTCTGGCTCCGGCTGATCCGGGTTGGGAAAACTGGCGGGATATGGCACGTCGCCACGCGGAAGCCACCTTCCCGAAAGATACCCACATCATCAACGGTATCCAGCGCATTAACGGCCGGGCCGTGCCTGATGAAGCCTGGGAGCGTTTTGCTCACCAGTGCATCAGCTGCTCTGGTTGCAGCATGATGTGCCCAACCTGCAGCTGCTACGCCACCCGTGATGTGCCAGAAGCAGAAGGTGTTATTGCCCGTGAGCGTATCTGGGATTCCTGCCTGATGGTGGGTTTCCAGAAAGAAGCCAGTGGCGCCAACCCGGCGGCTGAAGCCGGTAAGCGTGTGTACCGTTACTGGTACCACAAATTCTCCGATGATGTAGCAGCCCGCGCGGGTCGTTACATGTGTGTTGGCTGTGGCCGCTGTGAGGCGACCTGCCCGGGCATGATTGGGGTTCATTCCATCATGGAGAAAATTGCCAATGCTTAGCCTCACTCCCGATGCCATTCGCCTGGTTGAGTTTTACGAAGATGGCGACGACGTTGGCCACTTCACATTTGAGCCGGTAGATGCCACTAAGGGATTCCCGGATGTGTGTAACCCGGAGAAGGTGGAACCCGGTCAGTTCTTTATGCTGAGTATTCCCGGTAAAGGGGAAGCAGCGTTCACCTACACCCATACACCAGACGAGAATGGTCGTTTTGTTGCCCTGATCCGCAACATCGGCTGCCTGACCCGCCAGCTGTTCAAGACAGAAGTGGGCAGCATTCTTGGCGGTCGTGGCCCTATGGGTAAAGGCTGGCCAGATTTCAAAGGTCAGAACGTACTGGTTGTGGCCGGTGGTCTGGGTCTTGCGCCTGTGGCTGCGGAAATCTACAGCCTGATCGAAAAAGAGTCTGCCCCTACGGTGTACTTTGCAGCCCGTAATGAATCCATGCTGGTACTGCGCAACGAGCGTGATGACTGGATGGATAAGTGTGATCTGTATCAGGCCGTAGACGACCTCGACAGTCTGACAGGCAAGAGCACCGTAAAAACAAACGGTGGTCAGTTCATGCACGGCCGCAAGCTTGCAGACAACCTCGCCCAGATTCTGGAAGAGAAAGGCCCGTTTGATCACGTAATCACCTGTGGCCCTGAAGGCATGATGGAAGCTGTGTGCAAAATCATGATGGGGCTGGGGCAATCCGCTGATAGTCTGTGGCTGTCGCTGGAACGTCGGATGCACTGCGGTGTTGGCCTGTGTGGACACTGCTACGTAGCAGAAGATCTGGTGTGCGTAGATGGCCCCACCTACCGTTGGGATCAGCTGGGAGAACTGGTGGTGAAAGAGAAAGCCATCAAACCACCTGCTGAAACTGTGGATATGACAACCCACACCCGTCGTACCAGACAGTCAGCCTGACAGACGCCAAAGCTATCTGAAACGCTGTCTTCAATCACCATGTGCGCCACCTGATCTATACAGGTGGCCTCTTTCTCCTTCCCCTCTTCAGATTCCCCTGTTTCTTGTACTGCTACAATGTCAAAAGCTTTGCCGCAAGCCCGGCTGAGAAGCGTCATACACAAATATTTCAACAGGGATGAGATAGCAATGAGAACTGAGCAGCATGGAAAGTCTGCCCCACCCCCAACCCAGCATCCAGATGAGCAAGTCAATAACCACACTCAAGGTACAGAAGACAGAAACTGGCAAGGTAGACGTGTAAAGCCCACGTTTATAGAAAGTTTCATGAATGCCTGTAAAGCCCTTCTCCACTATGCAGGAAAATTATTAGGCATAAAGCTTCTGAACAGAACAGCGCAGACTTCTACACCCCCGCAGATCATCAACTCTCAGGTGCAGGCACAGAATCACTTGGCATCTCAGGAGCGTAGTGCTTTTCAGGAGTTTCGAAATTCATTGGAACAGTCCTCCCGGCAACCAGCAGTCTATGCAGGTGCAACACTCATTTTTGGTGACTCTCAGGAAGAATTACAAGACAACCTTTCCCCGTCTAACGACACGACTGTTGTGAATATGCCAGAGATCACAGATTTCGACGAACAGGGCGCGATGATTCCCAGTAATCAGATAGCCGATCTGCCTGAACAGATTCCTGCGGCAAACCTGTGTCTTCTGACACATCCCATATCAGAAACCCGGCTCCGCAAATCAACACAGCAGGCCCTTTTTGCTCTGCTCCGCCACTTACCTAAAGACGTCAATGGTCGGATGAATATAGAGCGATTCCGTATTGTTTTAACAGGGGCTCCCGAAAATATCGGTTTATCAAAGGCAGAGAGGAACAACACTACGATGTCCCCGGAGCAAATTCGGAAAACCAGGGTCGAGGAGTGGGTCCATCACCTGTCGGACACCATTAGAGAACATTTTGGTGTTGAGATACCAAAAACATCCTTCCTGGTTGCCAATGAAGAGTGGCAGCCGATACTGTCAGACTTTCAGGTTGGCCCCGAGGCTATCGCTGAGGAAATCAGGAGCCCCAGATAAGATATTACTTCTCTGTAAAGAAGAGTCTTCCCCGGCTCTTCTGCAGACTGTGTATCCAGAGACCGGATGTTTTCATCAGATACCCGAAAATCACACCCACCAGAAGCGAAGGAATAACCATCACCCAGTTGTCACCTGCAGCAAACGTGGCACACGACCCTATAAATGTACCGGGAATGAAACTTAGCCAGCGTCTCTTTGCCTGTATGCACATCATGAAGGAAACAAGCGCAACAACAATGTAACCGGCTACATCAATGTTGATGAATGAGGATAATTCGATAATTACCTTTGCCCAGAACACGCCACTCAGGTTAGTCAGCATACTGATAGTAAGGCCTTTCAAGCCATCATCAGGGGAGGCGAAGTAGGTTGTACAACCCAGAAAACCTGCCCAGGTGGACAAGCCAAAAAGAATAGAAACCCAGCCCCAGAGGCCGGACAGAACGCCAGTGGTCAGGGCAATCGCAAAAAGAACAGACATTATGATTAAAAATCGCTCTACTCATTAAGCCGCGATTTTTATCCCTCGCACCTTCTTCAGCAATACGAGTTTTACATACAGCTTCCTGCAATCCCCCCCATAAGCCGGGGCAGACACCCCGACTTATTTCAGCAAGAACCTTACACCAGAGAGCGCAGGCCTACTGCATCACGCAAACGAGTAATGAATGGTGCAGACTCTTCACGGGCTTTATCCGCACCTTTCTTCAGCTCAGCTTCAATAAAGGCAGGATCAGCAATCAGGCGATCATACTCAGCACGAGGGCCTTTCAGCTCTTCGTTCAAATACTCAAACAACTCCTGTTTCAGGGCACCCCAGCCAGCACCGTCTTCGTATTGTTTACGCTTAGCGGCAATCTCTGATTCGCTCCTGGCAAAAGCAGAGAAAATCTGGAACAGGGTGCAGGTATCTGCATCCTTGGGTTCACCGGGCTCGAGGCTGTTGGTCACAACCTTCATAATGAACTTGCGGAATTTCTTCTCCGGGCAGAACAGCGGAATAACGTTGCCATAACTCTTACTCATCTTGCGTCCGTCCAGACCACTCAGAACAGCCGAATTTTCACCGACAATCGCTTCTGGCAGAACAAAATGTTCGCCTTTGTAGATGTGATTAAAGCGGGCAGCAATATCTCGAGCCATCTCAATGTGCTGAACCTGATCACGGCCAACAGGCACACGGTTAGCGTTGAACATCAGGATGTCCGCTGCCATCAGCACAGGGTAGCTATACAAACCCATGGTCACGCCTTTATCCGGATCATTGCCTTCAGCTACGTTGGCATCCATTGCGGCCTTGTAAGCATGGGCACGATTCATCAGGCCCTTGGCCGCCATGCAGTTCAGCATCCAGCATAGTTCGGGGATTTCTGGGATGTCGGACTGACGGTAAAAAGTCGCACGGTCTGTATCCAGCCCCAGAGCCAGCCAGACCGCAGCAATGTTACGGGTGGATTCGTGAACCTGATCAGGATCCCAGCTGCTGATAATCGCGTGATAATCAGCCAGGAAGTAGTAGGACTTAATATCGTCCCGGCGGCTTTCTTCGATAGCGGGTCGGATAGCACCCACATAGTTGCCCAGATGAGGAGTACCGGTGGGCTTAATGCCGGTCAGAGTCTTGATTGTGCTCATAGAGGACCGTCTGTCTCAGTATCGGCGCAGAGTATGGATTCACTCTCGCCTGCAAAGGTTCATGATTATAAGGAACAAAGGGCTTGCAGCAACTGAAATCAGCTTAAGCCGGGCCGATAGCGTACGGGATTCACTTCTGAGCTGAGAAGTTCAACCGCCAAGTGCTTTTGGTGACCGTGAATCAACAGGCTGACCAGTACTTCCTCTGATGAGAGGTATAAAGGATTCTTCAAATATTGGGTTGGCGAAGACAATAGCGATCGCAAAGTACCGGTGTAATGAGCCGCTACAGAGCATTTAAATACGTCAGAAAAGCTGTCACTCTCCATTACCTGTCGAACACCCGGCTCACTGCGATGGCAGGCGCTATAAATGGGCCTTAATAACTCTTCAGAAACCACTTTGTGATAGTTTTCCAAATATCTGATGTAGTCTACCTTTACTGCCTCTGCGTATAAGGTCGGGTATTAAAGCAATGTATCGCTCAATTCTGAAAATAGCCCTTCTTCTATGCCTGCCACTTATAGCAACCTCCGGGAAAGCCGCCGAGAAAAGTGAACCCAGCATGGCCCGTACACCTCTGATTATCGACACGGATATGACTGGCGATGACTGGCTCGCTATCCTTTATCTGCTGGCCGACCCCAAGGTTGATGTAAAAGCCATTACCGTCAGTGGCTCAGGGCAGGCCCATGCCATACCCGGTGGTTTGAACGCATTAACACTCCTTGATCTCGCCAAGGCTCCCGACATACCCGTTGCAACGGGCAGCGAGACGCCCATACAAGGTATCAATCACTTTCCAGACCATCTGAGAGAGCGCGCCGACCAGCTGGCAGGCTGGGCAGCCCCTTCACGTCGGCCAGAGCCGCAGCCCGATGCGCCACAGTTGATAATCGACACCCTGCAAGCTTCCGATATCCCTGTCACTATTGTCGCTCTGGGCCCTTGGACAAACATTGCCCACGCCTTTGAAAAAGCTCCAGCCATAGCGGGGAAAACTGAACGCATTATTGCCATGGGCGGTGCTGTGGATGTGCCCGGCAATGTCCACACGGTTCCCGCCCACCATAAAAAAAACAACACAGCGGAGTGGAATTTTTATCTTGATCCCGTTTCTGTTGAGAGAGTTGTTCGAAACTCAGTTCCGATTGACTTGATTCCACTGGACGCCACAAATTTTGTACCCATGACCGAGGAGTACTTCCAGCGCATCAGTCAGCAGCCGCCATCTCCCATTTTACAGTTTGCCCTTGATAGCTTTAAAAGCTGGAAGAACCGCGATGGGAAATATACCTGGTCTTTTTGGGATCCCCTTGCCGCTGTTGCCGTATCCAACCCTGAGGTCGTGACCTGGGAAGACGCAACTCTCATTATTGATACGCATATGGACTCTAATGCTGCAGGTACCCTTACACGTAACTCATCAGGCAGAGCTGTCCGCTTCGCGACCACTGCAGACAAAGACAGGTTTTATGATCTGTTTACCAACGGTATCAACCGATATGTTGAGCCAGATGTGATGTAAGCCTATGGGGGATCACAAGCTATCGCCTCAGCATTTACGTTATACAACGTGAGCCCTGGCACTTTTTTCTGTGAAGCACTCCCATTTCGATGTTAGTGTTGCAGTCAAAGAATCATCATCCCCCTAAGCAGCCCTATGCCAGAACTGCCTGAAGTAGAAACAACCCGCCGTGGCATCACCCCCCACGTACAGAATCACACCGTTACTAAAGTTGTTGTGCGCCAGCCACAGCTGCGCTGGCCAGTACGGGATGATTTATCCGAGTTATTGGAAGGTCAGCAGCTCACTGCGATTTCCCGAAGAGCCAAATACCTTTTACTGCACTTTCCTAAAGGTACGTTAATTGGACATTTGGGAATGTCCGGGTCCATGCGTGTTCTCCCTGCAAACAGCCCCGCCCAGAAGCACGACCATGTTGACCTTGTATTCAACAACAACCAGCTTTTACGCCTGACTGACCCTCGGCGCTTTGGAGCCATGGTGTGGACAGAAAAACCAATAGAAGAACACGAGCTGCTGACTAAACTCGGCCCTGAGCCCCTGTCGGACGCCTTTACTGGAGAACTGCTCTTCCAATGCTCCCGCAGCCGTAAGCAGCCAGTTAAAACCTTCATCATGGATAGCCATAACGTCGTGGGTGTAGGAAACATCTACGCTAATGAAGCTCTGTTTATGGCGGGCATCCGTCCGGACAGAGCCTGCGGCCGCATCTCACGTAAACGTTATGATGTGCTGGCAAATTCCATCAAAACAGTACTGACTCGTGCTATAGAAGTGGGCGGTACAACCCTGAAGGACTTTGTGGGAGGAGATGGCAGACCCGGTTATTTCGCGATTGAACTCACAATGTATGGCCGGGCCGGAGAGCCCTGCCAGACCTGCGGTACGTCCATTAAAGAGATCCGCCTGAATAACCGCAGCACATGCTTTTGCCCTAAATGTCAAAGTTAAGTTGTGCCAGAGTTAAATAGAGCAAAAGCTAAACCGTCACTCTGACTAACTACGATGACAGTCATTTTCCGGTTTTTTTCCCGTTTACTTGCAAGCTTGGAAAAATACCGGAATGACAGCCATGGCCTCTCCAAAATCAGATATCCCACCTTTGTTCCCCAAAATGTTCGTTAGCAGCGTGACAGGGGAGAAATCACCAGAACCACAGTCCTCCAGTGTCCACCGCGGAAGGCTGGTTAGACAAGGCTATGTAAAAGAGAGGCCACCTAAGGCCTACACCACACCCTATGTCCGTCCTACTCACTCTGGGGCTGAACCATCACCCAGTAGCACTTATTCGGACGTGTCCTCTGTAGCCAGCCTGTCGCCCCGTGACATGATTATGAGTACTCCTACTCCGCAGGCAAGCAACGTTGGCTGGGAGATAGTCTCACTGCAATTGAAGTTTGTACCCGCGGCAACCTATAACGAGATCAAGGAGATTTATGATGAGCTCCTTACTCTGGAAGCAAACAGCACGGAGATAAACACGAATGACCACATTGAGCTCGCCATGTTCAAACTCAACCTTCTGGCAGAGATGTACCCAAAAGATGGCATATTGATACGGCAAGCAAGGCAGGTTGAAACACAAAAAACCGCTGCGCACCTGCAAACACTGTTGGCACAGGATGTTTCTGCTCACGAATTTATACCGCAATTCTCCTTTGAAAAAGCCTGTGATGCTGTTGAGCACCTCATCCAGATGAACAGACCTGCTGACGCGCTGAAATTACTGGAAGCCATTGAGCGTGGCGGGCATTTTCTGGCTCCACCAAAGGAACCCCAGAAAACGAAAGATATGGCAATTAGCAAGGCCATTCTGGGCTATAGCGCTACAAGTGGCGATTTGGATTCAGTTAAAAAGCTCCTTCCTAAGGATACTTTCGCTCAAATATTTCTGCCGGAAGAGTCTGGCCATGTACCGCTATCTGTTACTTTTCGCGACCATCATTTCGATGACAGTGAACTATTATCATCCACCAACAAAATTCTTGAAGATATTGCTTTTGCAGCCAGTGCAATCGGGCACTATGAGACTGCCTTACGAGCCATTGAGAACGCTCTCAGATCTTTGCCGTATTCCAACCCTCGGGCCAGAATACGATTGGCCAGCTTAGGCCTGGTAGTGTGTAATACCCAGCTAAAACAGTATGCCGACAAATCGGATATGGAGAAACAACAAAAGGTTATATCGCATTTCAAAACCTGCCATAGAGTCATTGATAGCGCCTTAACAGTACAAGAGCCTGCACTGTTCTCGGAGAAAATCCCTCAGTGTCCAATGTTAAAGCCCATTGAAATTTTTGCAGCCTCCGTGATGGCAGATATGAGAAGGCGGGGAAAAAGCTGGGCATCGGTTTACAACGAATTACGCAGCATAAGAGAGCTATGCAAACCTCATACGGCCGACCTGAATGCACTGCTTGCAGAAACTGCAGTACAAGAAGCAAGAGCGGTGACGCCAAAAGATAACCCGGCGAAGATCAATGTAGAGGCTGCCAAGAAATGGTTAAAAGATGCCAGTTTTTTCATAGAAAAAATGCCCAAAAGCACGGCTAACGGAAAAAGAGCTTTTGTGAATGCTGCTTACTGTGACATTTCCAGCCGCTACTATCAGGCAATGTATTTCCCCGATAGGGCTAAAAGCATGGTTAAGGCAAGAGAAGCCGAGCTTGAATACGCCCTTAAGGCTCATCCTGCTTACGTAGATTTAGATGGCGCACAAAGTTACCTTTCTGCCTTCACTTCTTTCGACTGGCTACCCGATGTGACTTAGCTGCAATCGTTGTCCAGCAAGCTGGCATAATTGGCGCTATCGGCGTTGAAGTGGCTGATAAAGTACTGAAGGTTGAAATAAAACATCCACCTGCGGACTTGCGGGCTGCGCCTTGATAAAGGCGCAGCCCAATATACGGGCTGATTATTATGACAAAAAAGATTTTTGTTATTGGTAGCGCCAGCGCTGACCATGTGCTCATGGTCGACAGTTTCCCCCGCCCCGGTGAAACCGTTACCGGCTCCCGCTATGACATTATTCCCGGTGGCAAAGGGGCCAATCAAGCCGTAGCCTGTGCCCGCCTTGGCGGCACAACTCGATTTATGGCCTGCCTGGGGCAGGACGTATTCGGAACCAAAGTCATTGAAACGTTCCAGGATGATGGCATAGAAACCAGCCTGATCGAGCAGATCGAAGGCATGAGGACCGGCATCGCCATGATCTTTGTGGATAACAATGCCGAGAACTGTATTGGTATCGCTGCAGAAGCCAACAGTCAGCTCACCGCTGAGCGTGTGGCACGTCAAACTCAGGCTATTGCGGAAGCGGATTACCTGTTGATGCAGCTGGAAACCCCTGTTGAGGCCATTCTGAAGGCTGCACAAATCGCTCAGAAAAACCACACTCCCGTTGTACTGAACCCTGCACCTGCGTGTCCCCTGTCTGACGAGCTGCTGGCCTGCATCGACATCATCACCCCCAACCAGACCGAAGCTGAAGTGCTGACGGGCATACCTGCCAACACGGAAGAGAACGCTATCAAAGCGGCCGCTGCCCTGCACAACAAAGGCATTGCTACCGTTGTCATCACCATGGGTAAGAAAGGCGCTCTGATCTCCGAGAAATCCGAAAGTCGTATCGCAACCCAACTGATCAATGGCTTCTCCGTAAAAGCCACCGACACCACAGCCGCAGGGGACACCTTCAACGGTGGTATGCTGGTTGCGCTGGCGGAAGGCAAATCTCTGACTGATGCCATTCGCTTTGGTAACGCTTGTGGCGCTCTGTCTGTGACCCGCTCCGGTGCCCAGACCTCTATTCCTTCCCGAGCGGAAGCGGATCAGTTTTTAGAAGCCTGGACGTGAATGAAAAGGCTGTAGAAACTGGATTTTCTGCAAGAGCTGAAGGAACAGTTTGACTTTCCGCTGGTGCTTCTGGACTGCAAAGTGTGTCGGACATCGAAGTGGATCAGACTTTTTTTCCTGCCCGGGATGAGGCTTCAGCCTGTTTGTAACCAGGCTGGTAGCGTTTCCCTTCATAGGACTTTGAGATTCGTTTAGATGGGCCTGGCATAGGTTCATTCACCAATTCTGAAATCTTCTCTAACCTCCCCTTTAAGTCCTTTGTAGCAGGGCGCTCCTCAGGATCGCTCAATTCCATTTCCCTAAGCAGCAAAACAAGTTCACTCAGTTTTCGGTCGTATTTTTTCTGTTTAAGGCCTTTGGGGGAGAAAGCGATAGATAATGTCTTCCTATAGCTTTTTATCCGGTTTGTATCAAGAGGCAAATTCACAACCAGCCCTTCCCATCCCAGTATCTGGTGTATTGTCGCCCCCATGCAGTGCACATCAACAGGGAAGCTTTGTACCTGCCGGCGAATCACTTCCGGAGCAAAATAATCAGGCGTTCCATCCATACTCCTTGGTGGTAGCGTGTCTTTGTCTAAAACAACTGCAAATCCAAAATCACAGATACGAATATTCTTCTGAGAGTCGATCAAAAGGTTATCCGGCTTTAAATCCCTGTGTAGAACCTTTTTTTCATGAATGTAGATAAGACCTTCCACAGCCTGTTGAAATACATTGACCACCCCCTTAACACCAAGGCTAAGGTTCTGATCATAATACTCTCCCAGATCCCTCCCGCCGTCGGTCATCATAAGCTCCACCATAAAGGGATGACTGGAGCTCACAGACTGTGTATGACTAAGGTAACTCACAATCCTTGGGTGTGAACCCAGCATCTTCAGAATATCGATTTCTTGCTGTAGGCGCCTCCACACCGGAGTAATGGGGCGGTCGTATATAAACTGACGTTTGGTAATCACCGTCTCCACTTTTCCGAATCGGCCAAAAGCTGGAGTCCGGACAACTTCCACCAGCAAATTTTCAGTTTTTTTGTGTTTATGCTGGTAAATTACTTCGCGCTGCACTTGCGCGAGTGCCGATTTGGTAACAACGACCTGGGACGAAGAGGAAGAAGCAGCTTGCATGGTTCATATGCCTATATATTCTGATGAACATGGGCTAATAGACTGCAAACAGCTTCACATATTTCATAATTCGTTAGCACCGCTAACCCCTTTGCAAGCACAGCCTAAAGTGCAACTCAGGCAGGAGCTGATATAGTTGTAAAAAAGATCATCTGTCAGAGGGACAATAATTATGGCAACGGGAATCACTCGTCTGAAAAAAACCGCTACGGCTTTGGTAACAGCTATTACCCTCAGCACCGCCCCTGCTTTTGCCTCCAGCGGGCAGACTCAGGCACAGACTGAAAACCCCAGTTTCTTCGCTATGACCGGTGACATGCTCATTGCCCGTCCGCTGATGCTGGCAACCACTATTGTTGGCGGTGCTATTTTTATTGTCAGCTCTCCCTTCTCAGCCATGGGGGGCAACATAAGCGGAGCGGCAGATACATTAGTGAAAAAACCTTTTGATGCCACCTTCAAGCGCTGCCTTGGCTGCTCCTTCCCCAGTGAGGAAGGGTTTTAATTCTCGCGCCTTCTTCCCCGAGACAACACTGCCAGATTCTTAACGTTTATTTGGCAGTGTCTGTGGGTATCTCCATAGAATTCCAGGCTTCATACCAACTTTCGTCATAATCTGGTGGAAAGAAGATATAAGACTGTTCAATCTCTTCTATCCGATAACCCCGTTGCCTGTATGACTCAATGAGGTCACGTTGTGCACCACTTGAGACCTTACTCTGTTCAAAAAACAGCTCACTGCCATGGATGCGTCCATGGAGCTGTAATAATGTTGAATAATGTAGAATCAGGTCCCAGTGGGACAGTTGCTCTGCCAGTACGGTATTTTCCAGTGCTTCCACATCAGCAGCGACCTTAATCAGATCTTTTTCGGTGTTGAGCCAATGCTGCTTGAAGTACGCCTTCTCTTGTTCACTGCCGTGCTCCTCAACATTCAGAATCAGCCTTGAAAGCACTTTATAGGTCAAAAGTCGCTGAAGTACTTCTGGTGCGTCCAACGTGGGAATATCATGAACAATAATGCGCTCCTCTTTGAGGTCCTGATTGCCACTTTCAATGAAAATACCTGCAGCAAACGACCAGCTGATAACAGGCGTGGAATCCAGTACAGCGTCCCAGCATCTGGAACTCATGCGGCCAAGGTGCTTGTCCGTCATACCAAACCGTTTCAGGTGGGCTAACTGGAACATATGGGGAAATGTACCATGGGAAAAATGGCCCGCCAGATGGGTCAGATCGTAAAACCCTGTTGTGCTGGCGTATTTGATAGCGCGCTCCGGTGGGATAAAACCCAAAAAGTAAGGGGTTCGATCACTGACAACATCCTGCAAATTCTGGTGAATCACAAAATCCAGCAGCTCAAATGCCTCCTTCCAGCGTGAATCAACCGCCGGCTTTCGATATATCGGTTCTACACGCTCTATCCGGGCATCCCCCCCTGGCTGCTGGATAACATTGACATCGGCCGGGACCAGCGTTGATACGGGAATATACAGGGATTCGTACCACGCAGGCCCCTGACCCGTTAGATACGCGGTTTGCCAATGGATAGACAGCGATTCAAACCGTTTTCTTGCATCCGTGAAAAAAATGGGCTGGCTAGTCAAAGGGCGAGAAGGAGAAGCAAGATCAAGTTCGGGAAGGAGTACTTGCCCCAGTGTACGAAGCTCGTGCCCTAACTCAATCAGAAGAGGAAAGAGTGATATGGGATCATAAATATGATGAAGCTTGTTAAGCAAGGGTGTTGGCAGAATATTGGTACAGGCCTGTGCACTTGCTCCCCCAAGCCACTGAAGTTTCATCATTTCCGGTTTACGGCCACCCGCAACAGCCAGTGGCAGGCGGACGTTTAAGAGATAATTTTTATAATGCGTCATGTCCTGCAAGCTGACAGAACGAGGCATCTCCGCACTCTCAGGGTGACAGATAACACTATTCAGGTATATGGTATGAGCCAAAGTGCCAATATCACTTTGCTCCTTAAGTTCTTCGACAAAAGGCTCATCACTCTCTAACCAGTCACTCTGCCACTGAGCACAATACTCTGTATCAATCTGATGTATAAACTCGGAAACCCGGCTAATCGCCTGAGGGTTTTCAAGGCTGTGCGTGGATTCAAGCTGACCACGAACCACGCCACCATAAAACAAGTGGCTCCCTGCACGACAGTCTTCTCCATTGGCCGGGCAGCTGTTGTCCTCTGCTGCAACCTGCCAGGACACGCAAATGACAAACAACACAGTCCTGGGCCAAAAGATTTTTAAAAGCGCCACCATAACCCCACTCTCTTATAACAATCTGAGAACGCTCTGACTAAGGTGCCACTATGAAGTTCTTATTCGTCCCTTAATTCGCTTACGCAACTAACAGCCTTGTCAGGCTGGGGTACTTACAAAAAAGGCGTAGCCAACCGGCAGCGCCTTCTTCTGATCAGCGACCAGACTTAGCGAATACCCACCATCCAGCCATACGTACTTGCCATCACACAAAAACTGACACCTATACTCCTTTAGTTTGTTTCCTGAGGATGTTGTCATGGACCAGGGTAAATATTCCCTGACCACAAAAGTGGTTATCGGCATGGTGACCGGTATTCTGGTTGGTTTCCTCTTGCGGGCACTGTTCCCTGAAAACCCGTTTGTAACGACTTATATTACCGAAGGCGTATTGCTGATTCTTGGCAAAATATTCATCACCTGCCTGAAAATGCTGGTTGTGCCACTGATTTTTATTTCTCTGGTGTGTGGCACATGCACCCTGCAGGATGCCTCAACCCTTGGACGCCTTGGTTTAAAAACCGTTGGCCTGTATATCCTGACAACATGTATCGCCATTTCCATGGCCATTGCGCTGGCTCTTATCTTTGAGCCGGGTGTGGGTGCGAATCTGGCAAGCACGACGGGTTTTACGCCTCAGGAAGCACCACCGCTGAGTCAGGTGCTAATCAACCTGTTTCCAAGCAACCCTATTGACGCTATGGCTAAGGGCAATGCTCTACAGATCATTGTTTTTGCTCTGCTGTTCGGTATATCTATCGCCGCATCCGGGAAAAAGGGGCAGCCTGTCGCAGATATGTTCATCAGCCTTAACGAAGTGATTATGAAGCTGGTGACACTGCTTATGAATCTTGCTCCCTACGGCGTTTTCGCCCTTATGGCACACCTGTTCACCACCATTGAGTTTGACGCTATTTTTAACCTTTTACAGTACTTCTTCCTGTTACTGGGGGTACTGATTCTTCATGTATTCATAACCTACTTTACATTGTTGCGCTTTGTTGGCGGACTAAGCCCTCTGCGTTTTTTAAGAAAGATGGAAGATACTCTTCTCTTTGCCTTCAGCACCTCCTCCAGCAGTGCAACAATTCCTGTGTCCCTGGAAACCGTGAAACGCCGCCTGGGAGCCAGTAACCGGGTTGCATCGTTCACAATTCCCCTTGGAGCCACCATCAATATGGACGGCACCGCCATGATGCAAGGTGTCGCCACCGTGTTCATCGCTCAGGCATTCTCAATAGACCTGACCTTGATGGACTACCTTACCGTCATCGTAACAGCAACTCTGGCCTCCATAGGAACAGCAGGTGTACCGGGAGTTGGCCTGATTATGCTGGCCATGGTACTCCAGCAGGTTGGCCTGCCCCTGGAAGGCATTGCCATCATTATGGGAGTAGACAGACTGCTGGATATGGTAAGAACGGCTGTGAACGTTACTGGAGACTGTACTGTCACCTGCATCGTGGCCAAGAGTGAAGGAGAGTTTGATCGGAGTGTATTTGACGACGAGCATGCCGGGGAACAGGAAGAAATTATCAACTTCCACCACATTACCGATGAGCCTGACACCTAAGTACGGAACATGTATGGTCCCGAACACAGGCTCCTAACAAGCCTTATCCATAAACTTGTAACGTACTTACGTTTATCAAAAATGGAACTTGCCGGCCTTATGATACAAGTCACGGCACCATTCATACGAAACCCTTACGCTAAACAGGTTTTCTCAAAGGTTCCTTACCAACGAGAGACATATTGCTGGATTCAAATCATAATGTTTGCGAAAGGATTTACCCCGTGGAGCTGAAAAATGTTGATGCCGGAACGCAGGAACCCAAGCTTGACCGACGCAGCCTTTTAAAGTTAGGTGTCGCAGGAACAGCGGCCCTGGTTACGACATCCACACCTGCAGCCAAGGCGAGCGAAAAAGGTATTGGCACGACCGTCTATGACGACTTCCCCTATGAAGTCAGCCCGGACTATAAACGTTTTAGTGAATACAACTCTGTCTTTAGCAGTGACTACCGCAAAGGTATTCCCTTTGATAAACCTTTTTATGACGATAGTCGGCCCGGTTTCAGTTCTTCTGACTATGCATTATCTATGGCATCCACAGCCGTCTGGTTAAGTCCCAGTATTCCTATGAATGTTGTTCACCAGCCTCATGATTCACTGCCTGAACCTTACAAATTTCCAGACAATGCCACTGCCCATGCCCAGATTAAACGGGCTGCCCGGCTATTTGGTGCTGATGTTGTCGGGATAACCCGTCGAGATGAGCGCTGGGATTACTCCCATGTTTACGCAGATAACTGGAACCTTGATGTTGATGTCGTACCTTGGGAGGAAGCCCTTCCTGGCTTTGAACCCAAAACGGTGATTGTGCTTGGCTGGGAAATGGGATACGAAGCCCTGGCAACGGCCCCCAGCCAAATCTCTGACGCCACAGCGAACAATGCGTATTCCGGCCTGACCTATGTTTTAACGCAAATGACCGCGTATCTTAATCACTTGGGATACCAGGCGGCCCCAGCACTGAATGGTTTGGGTCTTAATGTGCCTTATGCAGTCGCGGCAGGGCTGGGGGAAGCCAATAGAATGGGCCTGCTGCAAAACTATAAGTACGGCCCTCGGCTGCGTATTGCAAAGCTGTATACGGATCTGGAATTTGACGAGTATCTCGACAAGCCCGTTTCCTACGGGATTCAAGACTTTTGCGAAAATTGCATGCACTGTGCAGACAAATGTCCTTCCAACGCTCTGACCCACGATATAAAAACCAGGATCTATACAGCAGAGGATGTCAAAGACAGACCCTTTACTAACCCAGGGGTTAAAAAATGGCATTTTGATGCGCAGAAATGTCACGATTACTGGATAGATTCTGGTACCGGGTGTGGTACTTGCATTGCGGCCTGCCCATACAACAAACCCGACTTCTGGCATCACAGGCTGATCGACCGTCTGAATACTGTACTGCCTGGTCCTTTGCATAAATTTATGGCGCAAATGGACTTATGGCATGGCTATGGAAACATGTTTGATGAAAAGGCGCCTGCAGTTTTCTGGGATCCAAAAGGGCGCTCATATGACGGACTGAAGGGGTAGGAATTATGTCAGGTTTCGCTATTTTTACCGGGATTGAAGTTCTGTTCTTCTAGCTGGGGGTATTCAGTCTGGCTGCTATCCTGATATACCCAGTTAGCTTCAACACCTTCACGAATGTGTTACCCGTTACACGACAAAGTAACACATTCGGTAACACTCACTCTTATATCATAGGGTTATGTAACACTTCTTTTATAAACATAAATAATGAAATTTGGCCCCATGCATTGGCACCAAAGGGAATACGTATTTATGGCACACCTTATGCTATATCTAAGGTGTAAACGGGAAAAAGGTTCCACCAAGAGAATCCTCCCATCAGGCAAATAAGAATAAAAGTAATAAGAAGAACAGCGCCTGAAAATTAGACAATCAAATAAGAAGAAGACTCACAACAAGAATAATAACAGTCATATTTCTTTCAGATGCCCCGCTTTATGCGGGGCATTGTCTATCTGCTTGCCGTCTTCATTCCTATCCATGACATTTCACCCACTATACAAATTCATGGGTTAGAATCTCCCACATTTCTGCGATCCTACAAACCTGATGGAGCATTGATGAACCACACCCCTATTGCCCTCACAATCGCCGGTTCCGACAGTGGTGGCGGTGCCGGAATTCAGGCTGACCTTAAAGCATTCTCCGCCCTTGGTGCTTATGGCTGCTCTGTTATCACAGCTCTGACCGCCCAAAATACTCAGGGCGTGCAGGGCATTTTTGATACCACACCGGAATTTGTGCGCATGCAAATGGATTCGGTGTTCTCCGACCTTACGGTGAATGCAGTAAAGATTGGCATGCTCAGTCAGGAGCCTATGATTCGTGCCGTGGCAGAAGGTCTGGATGCACATAGCGTAGAGTTGCTGGTTGTTGACCCGGTGATGGTCGCCACCAGCGGCGACAAACTGCTTCAGGACAATGCCATTAACACCCTGAAAGAGTGCCTGATTCCCAAAGCCACAGTGATTACTCCTAATCTGCCGGAAGCTGCTGTACTGCTGGATACCAAAGTTCCGGAAAGTATCGAAGAGATGGCAGCTATGGTGGAGCCTTTGCTGGCCCTGGGCAGCCGCGCCGTACTGATTAAAGGTGGCCACCTCGGCAGCGAAGAGAGCGTGGACCTGTTCCACGATGGCGAAAAACTGCACCGCCTCACCTCTCCACGCTACCCAACCGAAAACACCCACGGCACCGGCTGCACCCTCTCTTCCGCTATCACCGCTCTGCTGGCTCAGGGCGTTGAGTTGACGGAAGCGGTGAAGCAAGCCAAGGATTACATCGCCCAGGCTATCGCCCACGCTGATGAACTGGACATCGGCAGCGGCCACGGCCCGGTTCATCACTTTCATGCCCTGTGGAAAAATAAGCCATGAATGTTTCTGATCTGATTGCCAGCTGCGAAGCAGACTGGACGGAGTACACCCAACATCGCTTCGTTAAAGAGCTGGGTAACAGCACCCTGCCAGAAGCCGCGTTCAAGCACTACCTGCAACAAGATTACCTGTTCCTTATCCACTTCGCCCGCGCTTACGCACTGGCGGTATACAAGAGCGAGAACTTTCTCGCCATGCAGAAGCCTCTGGAAGCCCTGCACGGCCTGATCAATCACGAAAGCCGCCTCCATGTGGAGTTCTGTGCCGAGTGGGGGTTGACCGAGCAGGATATGCAGAATATTCCCGAAGCAACGGGCACTGTGGCTTATACACGACTGGTGCTTGATGCAGGACAGTCCGGCTCACTGACAGACCTGTATGCTGCGCTGGCCCCTTGTTCTATTGGCTACGGCGTGATTGGCAAGTGGCTGATTAACCACCCGGATACCGTACTGGAAGGAAACCCCTATCGGGACTGGATTGAGTGCTACAGCGGTGCAGAGTATCTGGACTCTGTAGAAGACTCTGTCGATCAACTGAACGAGCTGCTGGCGGATATCCCTGAAGACAGCCATATGGCGGCACGTGTCCGGAAAATATTCCGCGATGCCACCCGGATGGAAATTGCATTTTGGGAGCAGGGTTACGAAGGCTAACCCCTTCCTTGTTACACAAATCTCGCAGAGCCTGGCAGGCAGTGGCTTGCTGTCTGCCAAAGCTCGAACTCAGAGAAATAGTGTAACTATCTTTCCTTCACATAAGGCACACCAATCGCTTTCGGCGCCACAGCCTTACCAATAAAGCCTGCCAGCAGTACAACGGTGATGATGTACGGAATCGCAGAGAACAGCTGACTCGGCAGCTCACCAATCATCGGAATCTGCACGTTCTGCATACGGGTTTCCATAGCCTGCAGGAAACCAAACAACAGACACGCCCCCAGAGCACCTTTAGGATGCCACTTACCGAAGATAACCGCCGCCAGTGCGATATAACCCCGGCCCGAAGTCATCTCACGCTGGAAGGCCGCGTTCTGAGCGATGGAGAGATAAGCACCTGCAAAACCACACAGCACACCGGCAATCAGCACAGCGCGGTAACGCACCCATGCTACGGAGATACCCGCGCTATCTACAGCATTTGGCTCCTCACCTGTCGCTCTCAAGTGCAGACCAAAGCGGGTACTGAACAGTGCCCGGTAAGTCAGCGCAACAACGGCAAATGCGGCGTAAACCAGCAGGTTATGACCTGAGATAACCTGCTCATAGAACGGGCCAATCACAGGCACATGAGCACCCAGCCACTCTGCACCGGGCAGAGTAATACCCGTGAAGCGCTGGCTGTTAGTGAGGGCAGGAGTCAAACCACCCTGTCCGTACCAGGCATGCCCCAGAGTGACCGTCAAACCTGAAGCCAGAAAGTTCACTGCCAGACCAGAAATCACCTGATCACCACGTATTTTCACAGACGCATAGCCATGCATCAGAGACAACAGCACACAAATGACGATACCCGCCAGCAGGCCAAGGAAAGGGTTACCGGTTTCAAAGCTCGCGACCGCCGCTGCAAATGCGCCGAACAGCATCTTGCCTTCCAGGCCAATATCCACAACGCCGGAACGTTCAGAGTAAATGCCGGCCATAGCCGCAAAAATCAGCGGCGTTGCCATACGGATAGATGCGCCCAGCAGGGAAAAGATGTGATCCAACATATCCATGTTACTTAGCCACTCCTGTTGAAGCATTGGCAGCGACAATTGCACGACGCTGGAAGAGCGATTCCACAGGCTCACGAACCAGACGATCCAGAGCGCCAGTAAAGAACACTACCAGACCTTGAATCACCAGAACCATCTGTGGGCTGATAGAAGAGATTTCAAACTGTAGCTCGGTGCCCCCCTGATACAGCGCACCAAACAGCAGAGAAGCCAGCACAATACCGAAAGGGTGGTTACGCCCCATCAGTGCCACTGCAATTCCCATAAAGCCGAAGCCGCTGGTAAAGTTCAGAATTAAACGGCCCTGTGCTGCATACACTTCATTCACCGCCATCATGCCTGCCAGCGCGCCGGAAATAGCCATGGTGATAATGATGATACGGTTGGCGTTGATACCCGCATAAGTCGCCGCGTGAGGGTTACTGCCTACGGTCCGGATAGCGTAACCCAGCCGTGTACGCCAGATCAGAACCCACACCAGCACACAGCAGGCCAGAGCCAGCAGCAGAACCGGATTCAACAGGGAGAACGAAGCGTTCATACCAAAGCTGGACGCCATTTCATGCCACTTGGGAAGAACGGCATCTGCCGCCCAATAACGACTATCTGTGGAGTTACCACCCAGGGGAGAGATCCACACTACCAGCGCATAACTCATAAACGCCATAGCAATAAAGTTAAACATGATGGTGGTTACAACAATATGTGAACCCCTTTTGGCCTGCAGGTAGCCGGGAATCACACCCCAGAATGCACCAAATGCCGCACAGCCAACCACCACCAGCGGAGCAATCAGCCAGACATTAAGAGTGCTGTCCAGCGCCAGACAGACAATAGCCACTGCCAGACCACCGACGTAAGCCTGACCTTCACCACCAATGTTGAACAAGCCGGCATGGGAAGCCACGGCTACTGCAAGGCCGGTAAATATGAAGTTCGTCGTGTAATAGAGCGTATTGCTTAAACCGCCAAACTCGGTGCTGATGGCACCTTGAATCATGATTTTGAATGCCCGAATCGGGTCTTCACCAATCATCAGCACAACCAAACTGGACACCGCCAGTGCCAGCACGAGTTGCAGAAGAGGGATCAGGCCAATGCGCACCCAACGTGGGCTTTCAACCGCAGCTAACTGACTCATACGACGACCTCCTCTTTTTCTTTCTCGGGCTCTTTCTGGAGCCCATGTTTCTGGAGCTTGGGCTCATCGCCATCTGCAGAAGAGGTCATCAATACACCCAGTTCAGTTTCATTGGTTTCGCTGGCCACCACCTCGCCAGTTATTGCCCCATCGTTCATAACGATGATGCGGTCGGAGAGTGACAGGATTTCATCCAGCTCCACAGACACCAGCAGAACAGCGGCGCCCTTATCCCGGGCTTCAATCATATTGCGGTGAATAAACTCAATCGCACCGATGTCTACACCGCGGGTTGGCTGGCCAATCAACAGAATGTCCGGCTCTTTCATCATCTCCCGCGCCAGCACCAGCTTCTGTTGATTACCACCGGAGAAGTTGGCGGTTTTCATGGAAGGCAGTTGGGGGCGCACATCGTAGGCATCCATCATCTCTCTGGTGGCTTTAACCACCTTCTCAGGGTTTAACAACGGCTGACCGTATTCCGGTTTATTGTGATAACCGAGAATGGCGTTCTCACTGGCGTCAAAGGACTTCACCACGCCCTGCTGCAAACGATCTTCAGGAACGTGCCCTATGCTGTAATCACGCATCTGACCTGCATCCGGCCATTCGCCTACCTTGAGCACCTGAACGCCAGACCGGGTTTCCAGCTTCACACTGCCACTGGTGGGCGACAGTGCACCGGAGAGCACTTTCATAAGTTCGGTCTGGCCGTTGCCTGTCACACCGGCCACGCCCAGAATTTCACCAGCACGAAGGCTGAAGCTGATATCCTTGAGACACTTCACGCCCCGGCTGTCCACATAACCAATCTTGTCTACAGTCATGCGGTTTTCGCCGGGCCTGGCAGGCTCTTTGTCTACTGTCAGCAGAACCTTGCGGCCTACCATCAACTCTGCCAGCTCTTCGGGATTCGTTTTCACTGTATCCCGATGAGCGACCATCTGCCCCGCACGCATCACAGAGACATGATTAGTGATGGCCATGATTTCCCGTAGCTTGTGAGTAATCAGCAAAATGGTCACGCCCTGAGAGCGGAGAGACTCCAGAATCTCGAACAGCTGTCCGGCTTCCTGGGGGGTAAGAACGCTGGTGGGTTCGTCGAGAATCAGGATCTTTGCACCACGATACAGTGCCTTGAGAATCTCCACCCGTTGTTGCAAACCAACAGGAAGGTCACCTACGATGGCGTCCGGATCAATATTCAGACCATAACGGGAGGCGATGTCGTTCAGTGCCTTGCGGGCTTTGCCACGAGCACGGGAAAGCAGGCCCTGACCTTCCATACCCAGCATCACGTTTTCAAGAACAGTAAACGGCTCAACCAGCATGAAGTGCTGGTGCACCATACCAATACCGGCGGTAATAGCTTGCTGACTGTTCTGAATAGTCAGCTCTTGTCCATTCACCAGAGTCTGACCATCGTCAGCGATATAAAAGCCGTAAAGGATAGACATCAGAGTCGATTTGCCAGCACCGTTTTCGCCGACAATACCGTGCACAGTGCCCGGCATAACCCTGAGATTGATGTCCCGGTTTGCCCAAACGGGGCCAAACCGCTTATTTATGGTTTTGAGTTCTATTGCAGGTGCAGTCATACCTGATCACCAGTTTCACGCGCAGGCACTCTCCCTCGTAAAAAGCGAGAGCCCGGCACAAATCTCTAAGGCAAAGATCTACAGAATCAGTAGACGCAGGACTGAGTGTCTTCCCAGTTATGAACCTTGATATCACCAGCAATGATGGCATCACGGATATCGTTCACACGCTTAATGTCTTCTTTGGAAAGCAGGTCTTTGTTGTGCTCGTCCAGAGCCCAGCTTATGTCACCTTCTTTCAGGCCAACAACTTGCAGGCCAGAGGTGAATGTGCCGTTCATTTCGTCTTCGAATGCTTTTTTTGTAATCAGGTCTACACGCTTAACCATGGAGGTCAGCATGTGGCCGGGGTGCAGGTAGTTCTGGTTGCTATCTACGCCGATAGCGTATTTATCAGCGTCAACAGCAGCCTGATAAACACCCACGCCGGTACCACCAGCGGCTGCGAAAATGACGTCAACACCGTTATCAAACTGAGCCTTGGCCAGTTCACCGCCCTTGGTAGGATCGTTCCAGGCAGAAGGTGTAGCGCCAGTCATGTTAGCGAATACTTTGGTGTCCTTATCAATGTACTTGGCACCCTGCTCATAGCCGCAACCGAACTTACGGATCAGAGGGATATCCATACCACCGATGAAGCCAACGGCTTCAGTCTTGCTCTTCATGGCCGCCAGAGCACCTACCAGGAAGGAACCTTCGTGCTCTTTAAACACAACAGATCGTACATTAGGCAGGTCTACCACAGAGTCGATGAGAACAAAGTGAACCTTTGGGAACTGCCTGGCAACTTTCTCTACGATAGGTGCCTGCTGGAAACCAGCAACTACGATTGGGGAGAAACCACGTTGAGCGAAACGCAGCATAACCTGCTCGCGCTGACCTTCATTGGTAATTTCGAAATCGGTGTAGTTAATACCGGTTTCCTGTTTGAAGGCTTCCGCGCCAGTGTAGCTGGCCTGGTTGAAAGAACGGTCAAACTTACCGCCCATATCATAAATAACAGAGGGTTTGATTTGTGCCTGAGAGACAGCTGCAATAGCACTCATCGCGATACCGGCGGCCAGCTTAAAAGCAGTTCGCATTTTTAATCCTTATGGGTGGGTGTGTATTTTTTTGAGCGAGAGTATAATGTTTGTTGTTAGTAACTCAATACAACAGGTTCAGATCAACACAAGATTATTTAACCGTAAAGGAAATAAAAATTTACAGAACGTGCTCTTTTCGGTGACTCAATGGTTGCTGACAAAGATACTTTCAACTGCCGCCGGAATATCGGCCAAGCTGCTGACAACTTGGTCTGGCTCTGCATTTTTTTGCATTAAGTGGGCGGCTGCCCCCTTAGGATTAAACCAGACTGTTCGCATTCCTGCTTCCGCTGCCCCCTGAACATCCGTGATTAAATTATCACCAATATGGACAGCACAACTGGCATTTACCCCTGCTACTTTTAATGCGTGTTGAAACACAACCGGATCAGGTTTACTGCGGTTCAAGTCTTCTGCGCTGACAGAAAAACGAAAGTAATGACCCAGCCCAAGAGCACTGACATCAGCATTGCCATTAGTAATTACAGCCAGAGGGTATTTGGCTGATAATTCAGCAAGCATGATTTCCGCGCCATTAAAAAGTTCTACTTCATGACGCCAGTGTTGAAAAACCTGAAACGCTTCACGGGCTAACTTAATTGCATCACCGGATTGGTAACCCACTTGTTCTAAGGCCCTTTGCATACCCACAACACGCACCTCACTCACACGGTGAGCCAACTCAGGAACAGTGTTTTTTATATCGTCTTTGAGTTGATTCAGGGTGCCTGCATCGTAAACCCCAACAAGCTCCGGGCACTTTTTCAAAAGCCAGTTGTAACACTCACTCACGGCCTTGCGAATGACGGGGCCGTTATCCCAGAGCGTGTCATCCAAATCGAAAGTTATTAGCTGGATCATGGTATGTCCTAAATCGTTCCTGCCCAATCATAACCCACATCGTCCACTTTTTTGACACACTTGCCACCAGGCTGTCATCTATTTTCAGAGGGAGTCAGCAAGCTGCTGATTCCTTACATCCATCCACAATTTTCAGTGAAAAACTCAAATTCTTTGTAGTGAAAACGATACATACACTGGGAAATTCCCAGACACGATCGTGATTACAACAAGGATGAATACCATGAAGCAGTTAATCAAAGCCACGCTTTTCTCTGTACTGGCGGCCACTCCTTTCCTGAGCCTGAACGCTCAGGCTGGAAACCCTGCGATGTACACCCAGCACACTCAAACATCCACTGTGCGTGTGGTAGTTTTCCAGGACGGTAAGCCAGCTGCAGGTGCAAAAGTAAAGATGTATGGCGCCGACGGCGTAATGCGTAACGAATACGTTGCCAACAGCAAAGGTCGTGTTGTGATCGGCAGCCTCATGGCTCCCGGCCCTGTAAAACTTGTTGCCCACACCAGCAAGGGCATGAGCGCGACACAGGAACTCAGCCTCTATCCGGGCTTTGAAAAATAAGTTGAGAAATCAACCCTAAACAGCAACGTTTGCCGTAAACCCAAATCCCTGCATTTGAGAATGTAGGGATTTTTTTGTTTTCAGTGAATTCATATCCTGCGTCCTGCAGTAAGTCCTTTCAGGTATCCGGCGCAATAACAGACCGGCAGCTACTGGTAGACAAGAGAGAAGGTTTTTAACGGTTCCATATTCTCAACTGGCAAAAGATATCTGCACTATCTATATAAGCGCTCCACACCAGCCAATTTCCAGATATGCAACCAACAATACCAATCTTCTGTCTGACACTATGGAGTCTGTCTTCACAGTCATTCAGCGAATTGCCGCAATTTCACCTCGGCACTCCGGCTACAGATCAGGAAGTAGCAAAGTGGAACACGGCCATCCGCCCAGACGGCAAAGGTCTGCCACCGGGCTCAGGTACCCCACCTGACGGCCACAGGATTTATCAACAACGCTGTCAGTACTGTCATGGCATTGATGGGCAGGGAGGCCCAAACGATAAACTGGTGGGGAGGGTGTCAGAGGATCATTTCCCCTTCGCAGAAAAAGATGCCCCCAGGAAAACCATCGGCAACTACTGGCCCTGGGCAACAACAGTATTTGATTACATTCGCAGAACCATGCCCTACACAGAGCCGGGCAGCCTGAGTGATAACGAGGTGTATGCTCTGACAGCCTATCTCCTGCACCTCAACAGTATTATTCCCGAAAACTTCATCCTCAGCGCCACAACCTTGCCGGACATTGTGATGCCAGCCCGCAATCGTTTTGTTTCTGATAACCGCCTGGAAAAACAGGAAATCCGCTAATGAATGACGAACGTCGTATAGGAAGACGTACCTTTCTGAAATCAGCTGTAATCTCTACAGCCGGATACGCCAGTGCCAGTCTTATTGCAGATATACGGCAACCTGGCCTACCGGCTTGCGAGCAAGGCACCCGCTCACCGTTTGAGCAACTCCGCAAGCGCGTAGGCGGTCAGATGCTTACCTATGCCAGCACACCTATCCATCAGCTGCACGGTATGATGACACCTTCCGACCTGCACTTTGAGAGAAGCCATTCCGGCACACCTGCAATATCTCCCGACAGCTACAAACTACTCATCCATGGACTTGTAGAAAACAGCCTCACATTCACATTAGCGGAGTTGAAACGTTTTCCCAGCTGCTCCCGCATCACCTTTTTGGAGTGTTCGGGAAACTGTCAGGACTATTTCAAAAAAGGCCCGCAAACAACACCACAAGAGCTGGCAGGACAAACCAGTCAGAGTGAATGGACAGGTGTCGCTCTGCCCACCCTGCTGCGGGAAACCGGCCTCAAATCCAAGGCTAAATGGTTGCTGGCCGAAGGGGGAGACGCCGCACTGATGACCCGCAGTATTCCTTTAGGGAAAGCATTGGATGATGCCATGATCTGTTACGCCCAAAACGGTGAAGCGATACGGCCAGAACAGGGATATCCCGTTCGGCTGCTATTACCCGGCTGGGAAGGCAGTAGTTGTGTGAAGTGGTTAAGGCGCCTTGAGGTGGGCGACAAGCCCTGGATGACCAGAGAGGAAACAGCCAAATATACCGAACCACTGTTAAACAATACGGCGCGCCAGTTCAGTTTTGTCATGGATGCCCGCTCCGTAATTACCAGCCCTGTTTACCCAGCCCAACTGGAAAAGGGCTGGCATGAAATCAGAGGGTTGGCCTGGAGCGGCCGGGGGAGCATAAAACGGGTTGAGGTCAGCGTGGATGGCGGGGATCATTGGCAACCGGCTACACTTCATGGTCCGGTTTTGGATAAGGCCCACACACGTTTTTCTCTCCCATGGCACTGGCAGGGCAAAGACACCTTACTGTTAAGCCGGGTAACCGACTCAACAGGTTATCGCCAGCCTTGGGTGAAGGAATTGGTTGCTGTTCGGGGTATTGGTTCGTTGCACTACCACAACAATGGGATTATTGGCTGGAGGGTGAAATCCGATGGCTGTGTTTATTATGAGCCTGTAGTTGGATAAGCTGGATTAATACAATAAGTGCAACACCGACTCCTCAATGGATCAAACAAGAACTGGAAGCGGCAAGGTTGAATTTGCAAACATCCAGGGCTGATGTAGTTTTTTCTGGGCGCACTGCCCTCTTAGCTGAGGCAACACGACGCTTACAGAATGTATTACAAAACAGTAGCCCAGCAGAACAACGAGAAGCAACGCAGATAAAAGCAACCCTAGAAAGTCATTAAAAAGCGCCCTGTCTTCAACAATACAGAAACGTGTAGAGCGCAGGTATAGCATCTAACCGATAGGCATGTGGGGCACCGAAGGTGTCCCAGCTATGCGGTTGTTATGTGACGTGTTAGTTCTTGGGGAGAGATTGACGAATGAGTAGTTCAAGCTGGTCAAACCTGCGATCCTGTTGGTCAAACCTGCGATCCTGCTGGTCAAAGCGTTCACGGGTTTCTTTTACAAACTCATTGTGTTGTTCATCTGATTTCTTGAAGCCTGCAAGCATAGCTTCTGCTAAGGCAGAGACATCCGCTTTAACTCCTGAAATTTCACGGTCATGATGTGCAAATCGGAGGCGATTTTCTTGTTGGTACTCTCGCATTTCCTGTCTTGTGGCAAGTATCTCTTGGTGTGTTTCACCAGTGATCTTTACGAGACTACGAACGGCACTATCCAGCGAGTCAAAGTGGGACTCAAGCTGCTCTACCCTGGCTTCCAAACTCATGCCTACTGCCTATTTCTTTTTGATTGGATCATGAGCATAGCAGAAGTTCAGGCTGGCACAGAGAGACATAATCGGGATAGGGCGAAACCTCACGGTTCCGCTCCTCCCACACCACCAGCCATACGGATTACGGCGGGTTCTTAAAATATCTGTTCGGTAGTGCATACCGTAAATTTGCGTTGGACTTCCTTCAGACCCTGCCTCGCGACAACGCCCTTGCCCTTCAAGCCTTTTGGCACAGAAGACAGCGATGTTGTTGAGGTGGAAGTTCAGCCCCATATCCGGCGTTACCGCAGGCATCGTTATCTCAAAACCTGCCAGTGCAAGCAAACACCCGCCATCACCACCACCCCGGCGCCAGCCAAACTGATTCTTCGCTCACCGGTTGTTGGGCGAAAAAACTTCTATGGTGCGGGCAGTGACTGGAGCGGGGAGCTTACGGCCTGGCTGAGTGAATACCTGCAGGCCTGTGCGGAAAATGATACTGAATAATATACGCTACCGGCCAACAGCCGGTGGCGGGGGAGTTATGGATTCACGGAATACTTACAAATTCCATCTCGTCATGCAGTTCTCTCCCCTCTGGCCGATGACAATTCAGATATCTGCCCTTGTTCCCGGATGATAAGGCTGTGGACGTCAATCAACTGACGAACCGGGTGCAGAATACGAAATTGGCCAGCAGGAAGCCCGGTTTATGTCTGCAGAAGCGTCTCCAAAGAAAGAAAAGCTCAGGAAGGTGCGTGTTGGTCTGGCGCGCACAATATTCAGCTGGTTTTTGCTGCTGTCTCTGCTTCCTCTGACCATCGTCGGGTGGATCGAATATCAGAGCACCAAACACAATATCATTGAAAGTCGCCACGAAGAGCTGGCTACCGTGAATCTGATGCTCAATCGCCAGATTGGGGATTACTTCGACGACATTATTGTCAACATCCATTTTCGCAGTGGTAAAGCCATTGATTTTCTGCTGGATTTTAAAACCTATCAGGAGGAGAGCGGGCTAAGCGCAAGGGAGATTCTGGAGACAGAGGAGTATTACCAGATCTCTGATCGTTACAGCATTGATTTCATTGATTTGATGCGCTTTTACGATTACTCCGATGTCATCGTTGGGGACGCTGAAGGCAATATCCTCTATTCCGTCGGGCGCTACAGTGATTTCGGTGAAAACCTCTTTGAGGGAGAGTTAAAGGAAACGCTGTTCGCTCAAACTGTCCGGGAAGCCCTTGAAAAAGACGACCGCCTCTATTCCGATCAGGAAATTTACCCGCCTGCTGGCGATGAAAAGGTAAGCTTTTTTGTTCTCCCTCTCGTGGATGACAGAGAGCAAACCACAGGTTTTATCGCCGCCCAGATTTGGGCTCGGGATGATGTGTCATTCATTCTGGGGCAGAACATAGGCACCAGTGATTATGTGAAAGCTTATGTGGTGGGGGAAGACAAACGTATACGCTTTTTCCCGGAAGGGGGAAACTTCCCGGAAACGCCTCTTTTCCTTGGGCCGGTGAATGAGTGGCTCACCCATATGGATGAAAACGGAACTTATATTCCGGGCCATGAGGATATGGCGAAACATAAGGCTGCTTTTGATTTTCATATGCACCATGACTCCCATCTGGATCACAGTCATGACCATGGTGATCATAGTGAGGAAGAGGCTCACGATGATCATGGAGGCGGGGGCCATCATGAAGATGAAATAGAGCTGGGGGAAGAAGAGGGCTTTGAAGAAGACCCCGCCAGTAACGAAGAAACTCATGTCGGTGTTTATAGAAACTACAAGAACCAAAAAGTACTGGGGGTTTACAGAAATATCACTGTTGCAGGCGTCAATATGGTACTGCTGACAGAGATGGATTACGACATGGCCATGTCACCGGCAACAGCCTTCCGGGATCAGCTGGTGTTTGTGCTGGGTGTCACCAGTTTCTTCGTGTTGATTATTGCCGGCATTATTACCCGACGGATTGTTAACCCCATTCGCAAGATTACCAACTGGGTAAACGAAGTGGCGTCTGGTAATTTTGTTGATGGCGAGTCTTTGAAGCAGAACAACGAAATCGGTGAACTGTCCCGCAGCTTCCAGATCATGACGGAGCGTCTGCGCAAAGTCAGTAAAGACAATGAAGAGCGCAGCTGGCACCAGGATGGTGTTGCCACCCTCAACGAAACGATTCGTGGCGAACAGGCTATGGCAGAGCTGTGCCGCAACATTATTACCAGCCTGTGCCGTTACCTCGATATTCCCATGGGGGCCATGTATGTCATGGCAGATGGGCGTCGTCTACAGATGATGGGCAGCTTCGCCCTCTCTATGCGCAAACGAATTGGTAGCTCGTTTGTTTTGGGCGAAGGGCTTCCCGGGCAGGCTGCTCTGGAGCAACAGGCGCTCACCATTACTGTTCCCGATGATTACTTTGCCATTGAATCTGGCCTTGGCAGCCAGCAGCCCAACCGTGTGTATGTGGTGCCGGTGATTTATGAAGGCGAAGTGCGGGCTGTTCTGGAATTTGCTTTGCAGGAGCCTCTTAACGAGCGTGCGGAAGCGTTTCTGGGGGCGGCCATGGAAAGTATCGCCATCGCCATTCACTCGTCCCAGACCCGGGAGCAGATACAGGAACTGCTGGATAAAACTACCCATCAGGCGGAATCCCTCCAGCAGCAGCAGGAAGACCTGCGGGTGGCCAATGAGGAGCTGGAACACCAGACCACAATCCTGCAGGAGTCGGAAGAGGAGCTGAAGTCCCAGTCTGATGAATTGCAGCGCGCCAACGCCGAGCTGGAAGAAACCAGTGAATCCCTGTTCCACCAGAAGGAAGAAATCGAAGGTAAAAACAGGGAGATTGAGGAATCCCGCAAAGAGCTGGAGGTGCGCGCTCAGGAGATGGAGCAGGTCAGTAAATACAAGTCAGAGTTTCTGGCGAATATGTCCCACGAACTGCGCACACCTCTGAACAGTATGCTGATTCTGGCGAAGATGCTGTCTGACAATGCGGATGGCAACCTTGATGATGACGAGCAGGAATCTGCCACGGTGATTCACAAGGTTGGCCACGACCTGCTCAACCTGATCAACGATATTCTCGATCTCTCGAAGGTGGAAGCGGGCAAGCTCTCTGTGCATCTGGAATCGACTTCTCTGGAAAACATTCTGGAATCCATGGAGAACCAGTTCAAGCCGCTGGCGAATGAACGCAACCTCTACTTCGATATTCAGAGAAAGACGGAGACGGCTGTCAACCTGCAAACTGACAGCCAGCGGGTGATGCAAATCTTGAAAAACCTGCTCTCCAACGCCTTTAAGTTTACGGAAGAAGGCGGTGTGAAACTGCGCATAGAAACTCTGCCTCCCGGTGGAGATTACAGCAGCGAACAATTGCAGAAGCACGGTGCCATCAGCCTTGCGGTAGAAGATTCCGGCATCGGTATTCCCAAAGAAAAACAGAGTGCGATTTTTGAAGCCTTCCAGCAGGCCGACGGTTCAACCAGCCGGAAATACGGTGGTACGGGGTTAGGACTTTCCATTGCCCGTGAGATGTCTCGCCTGCTGGGTGGTGAAATGCGTGTCACCAGTGAAGACGGCAAAGGCTCAACCTTTAGCCTGCTGTTGCCTGCGCACATTGAAGAGGCTAGTGCTGCGCAGCCAGCTGAAACGGTTCTTGAACAGGCCGTTTATACAGCACCTGTTGCCAGTGCCCCCAACCCTGTGCAGGATGAAGAGCAAACCATAGAGCTGGAAGAGACGGGTGATGGGCGTGACGACCGCTTTGCATTGAACGGAGAACGCCCGGTTCTGGTGGTAGAAGATGATGAAGAGTTCGCCTGGATCGTATACCGGCTCGCCAAGATAAATGGTGCGGCGTGTCTGGTGAGCCACACGGGTAAAGAGGCGATTGCCTTGTGTCAGAAGTATCACCCAAGAGCGGTGATTCTGGATCTTGGCCTGCCGGATATGGATGGCAAAGAGGTTCTGACCGCACTGAAAGCCCAGAAGGCTACAGCCGAAATTCCGGTGCATATCATCTCCGGCCGGGATGAGGATGAAACATTGAAAGCTCTGGGAGCTGTGGATTACCTCATCAAGCCCGTGGGCACAAAACAGCTGACAACCATGTTTGGCGAGCTGAAGAAAACCTCACAATTTGAAAAAGTGCTGGTCATTGATGCTGACGCGGAGGTTGCCGAGCAGGTACGCAAATTTATGGATGGTCGCTGTGAAGTGGAGTCAGTCACATCCGCAGCAGATGCCCGCGCCAGGCTGAAAGACGATACGTACACCAGCATCATTATGGAGCTGGATCTTCCCGATGAGCCCGGTGATTCGTTACTCAAATCTCTGAGGGAGGAGCACGGTGAAAATCTGCCACCGGTAATTATCAATACGTCGGTATCCATCGACCGTGAGCGTTACGCGTCCCTTGGTGGAGAGTCGGATACGATGGTGGTGAAAGGCGAATCCTCTTCTCATGAGCGGTTGAAGGATGAAGTGTCCCTGTTCTTGAACAGTGTTGCCAAACCGGCTGTGAAGCGGAAGAAGCCAGCCGCCAAACCCGCTTCAGGAGATGATCAGCTGAAAGGACGCAAACTGCTACTGGTGGACGATGACCTGCGCAACACCTTCGCGCTCTCCAAAGCTCTGCAGCGTTTTGAAATGGATATCACCATTGCCGATAACGGGGAACTGGCGCTGCAACAGCTGGAGGAAAATCCGGATACGGAAGTCGTACTGATGGACATTATGATGCCGGTGATGGATGGCTATGAAGCGACCCGCAAAATCCGTGAGCAGGAACGCTTTAAGAACCTCCCGGTGATCGCACTGACCGCCAAGGCCATGGCAGAGGATAAAGACAAGTGCATCAATGCCGGTGCGTCGGACTATCTCACCAAACCGGTGGATATTGATCAACTGGTGGGCATGTTGAAAGTCTGGCTGCAGAACGGACACGGAGACGATGCATGATCCCGAGAAGTACATCCTCCTCTCCTGAAGAGGTAAACAACCTGCTGCAGACCATGACGGAGCAGTATGGTTACGACTTTACCGGTTACGCACCGGCTTCCCTGAATCGTCGTCTTCAGCGGCATATGGAGCAGTTTCGGATTGGCAGCCTTGCACAACTGCAAGACACTATCAGCTCAGACGATCAAGCGTTTGCTGACTTGCTGCGCAGTTTGTCGGTGCCGGTAACAGAGATGTTTCGTGACCCGCCGTTTTTTCAGTACCTGCGGGAGCAGGTGATTCCCTGGCTGGCGACCTTTCCATTTATTCGCATCTGGCATGCGGGCTGTGCGACGGGTGAAGAAGCCTGGTCTATGGCTGTTTTGTTACATCAGGCCGGGCTGTTGGACAGGTGCCAGATATACGCAACGGATTACAACGAAGAAGCCCTCGAAACCGCACGCCGTGGCATTTATAAAACCGCACTTTTGAAAACCTGGCAGAGCAATTACAAAGACAGCGCTGGTGAAGGGGATCTGTCGCCTTATTTTCTTGAACGCTATGGCTCTTTGCGAATGGATCGCCGCCTGCAAAAGCACATCACCTTTGCCAATCACAACCTGGTGACAGACCAGTCTTTCGGGGAGATGCACTTGATTCTCTGCCGCAACGTACTGATTTATTTCAGCCGTTCCCTGCAGGATCGGGTGCTGACCCTGTTTCGGGACAGTCTGGCTCCCGGCGGGCAGCTCTGCCTTGGCCCTCGGGAAACACTGCGTTTTGCCAGTGTATTTGATGACTTTGAGGCGGTGAACCCAGACTGGAAGGTCTATCGCCTCAGTAAGGACCGGCTGTTATGAAGATCGTAGTAATAGGGGCATCAGCAGGGGGAAGCAAGGCTCTGGCAGAGTTGCTTGGTTATCTGTCGGCCTCGTTTCCGTTACCGATTGTTGTGGTGAAGCACCACAAATCCGGTGATGAAGAGAATATTGCCGAATGGTTGAACCGTCGGGTTGCACTGGATGTGCATATTGCCGAAGACAAAGAACCTTTCCGGCCGGGAAGCGTAATGCTTGCGCCGCCAGATTACCACCTTCTGGTCGGCCACGGGGAAGCGGAGCTGCTTATGGATGAGCCAGTTTCCCACGCGCGGCCTGCGGTGGATGTGTTATTTGAATCTGCTGCTTTTATCTATGGTGATCAGGCTGTCGGTGTTGTGTTAACCGGAGCCAGCCGCGATGGCGCGAAAGGCGCGGAGGATATTCGTGCAGCCGGGGGGCGGGTATTCGTGCAGAACCCGGATACAGCGGAAGTCTCGGTGATGCCAAGAGCTGCATTAGGGAAAAGTGACAAGGGAAACGCCATGGAGCTGGATTGCCTGGCGACAAAATTAGTGGAACTCGCCAATGACTGACAAGGATAAGTTACCAAAGGTTCTGGTCGTGGACGACATGCCGGAAAACCTTCTGGCTATGGGCAAACTGCTTAAACCGCTGAATGTGGACGTGGTGAAAGCCAATTCCGGTGAAGAGGCGCTGGCTCAGGTTCTGCGTAACCGGTTTGCCGTTATTCTGCTGGATGTGCAGATGCCGGTGATGGATGGTTTTGAAACTGCCCAGCTTATGCGGGCAAACAAGGCCACAGCTTCGATTCCCATTATTTTTGTGACGGCAATCAGTAAGGAAGACCGTCATGTGACTATGGGTTACCAGTCCGGTGCCGTAGATTATCTCTATAAGCCGGTGAATCCGGATATTCTGCTGGGCAAGGTGAAAGTGTTTTTGCAGCTGGAAGAGCAACGGCTGGAGATGGAGGCCCTCACCGATAATCTGCGGGATTTAAGCGAAAAGAACCAGTTGCTGCTGGACAGTGCCGGGGAAGGCATTATCGGTATCAGCCCGGACGGTGTGGTGGAGTTTGCTAACCCTGCAGCACGGGAACTTCTGGATGTGGATGAAAACGAGCTGAAAAGTAAGCCTGTTTTTCCCTGGTTTTATGATCCCGGTGTGGAATCGTTTATCCAGAGCTGGAAAGAGAATGAAACCTCGGAACCCGTGTATCGCCAAACCAGCCGTATGAAGCGTTTGACAGGAGACAGCAAGCCCGTTGAGTTCAACCTGTCGCCTGTGCACAACAAGAAAGGCGAAGTTACTGGTGGCGTACTGGTTTTTCATGACATTACAGAGCGTGTACAGCTTGAAGAACACCTCACCAAAATGGCTAAGTACGATAATCTGACCGGTCTGGCAAACCGTACCCTGTTCATGGAATTTTTAAATGCATCACTGGCCCGCAGTGAGCGACGAGGCAGGGGAACGGCTGTTATGTTCCTAGACCTTGATCACTTCAAGCAGATAAATGACACACTGGGCCATGATGTGGGAGATGATCTTTTGATCAGTGTGGCTGAGCGTTTGCATGAGTGTGTTCGTGAGGGTGACATGATTGCTCGTCTGGGCGGAGATGAGTTCTCCATTGTGCTGGATGATGTTGCCCGTGCCGATGATGTGAAAATGGTAGCGGAAAAAATTGTGGAAACCATCAGCAAGCCTCACCAGCTGGCAGGTCGGGAATTACACGTCAGCACCAGTGTAGGTGTCTCCACATGGCCGGAGTGTGGCAAGGAAGCCAATGAGCTGATCAAGGCGGCTGATATCGCCATGTACGTGACTAAAAAGGCGGGGCGTAAAGGTTACCGCTTCTTTACTGCGGATATGCAAGCTGAAGGCCAACGCAGGGCAAAACAGGAAAATGCTCTCAAGGATGCAGTACGCAACGGCAGCTTCAGCATTGTTTATCAGCCTATAGTATCTCTGGACACGGGAGCCGTGGCCGGTTACGAATCCCAGTTGCGTTGGAATTATGAAGGCAAGGTACTGGTACCGGATGATTTTCTACCAATGGTGGAATCGCTGCGCTTAATGAACCAGCTGGGCGGCTGGACGTTGGATAATGTATGCCGGGAAAGCAAGAGCTGGCGAGGCAGTGATGGCTCCCGGGATGATGTGTTCTTTGCGGTAAACCTTGCACTGAGCCAGTGCCGGGATGTGGATGTTCAGGATATGGTGGAAAAAGCCATTGCGAATTATGGTGTTGCACCGCATATGCTGGAGCTGGAAATCTCTGAGCGTATTGTCAACGATATTCCCGGTAAGCTGATCAACTCATTGAACGTTTTGAGAGAGCAGGGAGTGCATGTGGCTCTGGATAATTTTGGCAGTGGTGTTTCTGCCCTGAATTACCTGCGTAAATTACCAGTGGATGTGGTGAAAGTGGATCAGCTCTACATTCGGGAAATCGGTAAGGACTCCCGGGTAGAGGGCATCCTCAAAGCTATGACCGGTCTTGCCCACGATATGGGTATGCGTGTTGTCGCGGAAGGTGTAGATTCCCAGGAACAGCTGGCCTTTCTGAAAGACCTTGGATATGACCGCGCACAGGGCTTACTCATAGGCCGTGCAGAAAGTATTACCCGTATCGACTATGAAACCTTTGAATTGCCGCTCAGCCAGAGCGTACAACCTACCTCTCAAATCTCAGATCGCCCCCATTAAATTCCTTCATTGATAAACGTCAAAGGCTCAGGGATGCATTAGTTATATTGTGTGCGCCCTGAGCTTAAACTCAATAATTCCTTATTCGGAGACAACTCATGTCTACGGCTTCGGCCCGTGAAGTTGCCAGATTGCTGATAGATATCGGAGTCTTGTTGCTTAAATCTGGTGCTCATACCGAGCGAACTATCCGCAACCTGAAGCGTGTTGCTGCTGCGTTTGGTTATGAACCCGATATATTTGTGGCCTTTTCCGGCCTGACTCTGACTATTCACGGAGATAAGCAGTCTACAACCCTGTTTGGTCGAGTATCGGCCCACGGTGTGCACCTTTCCACACTGGCTGCTATCAGCCGGCTAACCTGGAGAGTGGAGAGCGAGCGACTAAGTATTGCAGAGATTTATCAGGAGCTTGAGGTGATTAAAGCGTTGCCACACTACCCCCGGTGGATCATTTTGTTGATGATTGGTCTGGGATGTGGCGCACTTGCACGGATTGCGGGCGCTGAGTGGCTGGTTGTTATAGCAACCGTTGTGGCGTCCAGTGTTGCGTTGTCTGTGCGCATGCAGCTTACGAAATGGAATGTGAATTTCTTTCTCGTGGTGATGGCTTCCGCCATGACTGCAACCGTGCTGGGTGGTATGGCGACCAGCTTGCACTTGGGGAGGAGCAGTGATTTGGCTGTGGCGTCTTCAGTGCTGTTTTTGATTCCCGGGGTGCCGCTGATCAACGGTATTATGGATTTGATTAACGGCTATATGACCATTGGTCTGGCTCGTCTGGTAATGGGGTCGGCCATCTCGTTTTCCCTCTCTTGCGGCATGCTTCTTGGTATGCAGATTGTGGGTGTTTCCATATGAGTGAGTGGCTTAATCATCTACTGTCGTCTGGGGAAACAGCGGCCATGGCTGCAATGACAGCTGCGGCCTTTGCAGTTTTTTTCAGTGTCCCGGCCAGAACTTTACTTGCTACCGCAGCGCTGGGGGCTTTTGGTATAACTGTCAAGTTCTCTCTTATGCACATTGGCTGGAGTGTGATTGAAGGCTCTTTTATTGCCTCGGTGTGTGTAGGGCTCTGCGGTATGGTTCTGGCGTGGCTTTATCATACGCCCACGGCTGTTTTTTCCTTGCCGGCTGTTATTCCCATGGTGCCCGGGGTGTTTGCCTACAGAACTATGCTGGGTGTACTGGAGTTTACCCGCGCCGCGAAAATGGATCAGGCATTACTGATGAACATTATCAGCAATGGTCTGACAACGGCGTTTATTCTTCTGTGTCTGGCGATTGGTGTGGCTCTGCCTAATCTGCTGATGCGCGGGCAGAGTATTCGCCGGGTATTCGGGAAAAGGCCACTGTTAATGGCAAATAAATGATTGTGAAACCCGACACTGAGTAAGAAACCATGTCGGGTTTTTCATAAGAGGGCTGAGTTAGTTTGGACGACCAGACTTATAGGCTTCATAGTCTGGTGCAACCCGCTTAAACGATGAGCTGAACAGAGATGAAGTCACCAGCAGATCTGCAGTGGCACGATTGCAGGCAACGGGGATGTTCCAAACTGCGGCCAGTCGCAGCAGTGCCTTGATATCCGGATCGTGGGGCTGGGCTTCCAGAGGGTCCCAGAAGAAAACCAGAGTATCGATCTTCCCCTCTGCAATCATAGCTCCAATCTGCTGATCCCCACCCAGAGGGCCACTGATCAGCTTTTCAATTTCCAACCCCAGACGGGTGCTGATCATGTTACCGGTGGTGCCTGTAGCATACAGAGTGTGTTGAGCAATTTGCTCGCGGTGTTCCGTGACCCACTCCAGCAGTGGTTGCTTCATATTGTCGTGGGCGACCAGGGCAATATTACGAGTAGCGGGCATTGTGACTGTTTTGTATTCCACGCGGTGTTCCGTAACAGATTTCAATGTGGCGGGAGAGTTTGAACTATACGCCAAACATAAATCGGATCAATAACAGGGTACTTGAACCGTGAGTTGTTATGCGAGAATTGTCTGGTATTTAATCATTACAGGGGATGATCGTCGTGAATGTGAAGGCAGCACTTCCAGCACTTGTAGTTTGTATGTCACTGGTGCCATTTGGGGCTCACGGAGCTGATATTCTGAGCTGTGAACAAAAGCAGAATCTGTGTGAGACCCAATGTCAGATTACAAACATTAACGATGAGTCCGGCCTGAAAACCTGCAAGGCGCAATGCCTTGGTGAGCGTGTATCCTGCTCCATATCCAGTGGCGCACAAACAGCAAAAGAAGCCGCTGCCGATGCCAGGGAAGTGGGTGAGGACTTTGGTGACAAAGCAAAAGCCTTCTGGGAAGGTGTCACTAAATAACCAGAAGAGAACTACAGGCAACAGTGTTGCGACGTGTATTTCTATTCACTAATATGGACTAGAGAATAACAACATTCAGCCCTGTTATGACGAAACGCCCGCCCATTGTTTTTATACACGGCATGTGGGGAACCCCCAGCGTATGGCACAACTTTCGGGACTTCTTCCTTCAGCAAGGCTATGAAGTTCATACTCCCGCTCTCAGACATCATCACACTGCGCAGAATCTGAACGACGTTGGTCGTCTCAGCATACGAGACTATGTGGAGGATCTCTCTAGCTTTATCGAGTCTCTCCCGGACAAACCGCTGCTGATCGGGCACTCTATGGGTGGCCTGCTAGCGCTCCTTCTGGCCGGAAAAGGTTTGGGGAGAGGCGCTGTATTGCTTGCACCGGCAGCACCTGCAGGGCTATTAGCAATTCGTTACAGTGTTCTAAAAACCTTTGCTGCCATCCTTATGAAGCGGGGCTTCTGGCGTACGGCTCACAAACCCTCCCCAAAGGCTGCAGCTTATGGTTTGTTTAACAGACAACCAGATGAAGTGCAGGTGGCTCATTACCAGGATATGGTTTTTGAATCCGGCAGGGCTGCCTGCGAAATCGCGTTTTGGTGGCTGGATCCTCACAAAAGTACCCGTGTGGAGTCTACTCCGGATATTCCTATGCTTGTGGTGGCAGGGAAAGAAGACCGGCTGACGTCTGTTTCCACCTGTTATAAAACGGCTGATCGCTATGGTGCCAGTTTTCATTTGTTCAATGACCATGCACATGAACTGCACTCGGAGCCAGGGTGGGAAAGGATCGCTGAACAGATTGCTATCTGGATAGATCGGGAAGTGAACTGACAAACAGAGTGTGAATCCGGTGAAAAGGACTCGCCGTATCAAATAATAAAAGGAGCCATAGTCATGAAATCCGCATTAATAGCCTTTCTGTTTATACTGACAAGCCTGTTTACCCAGCAAGCTATCAGTGACGACAGAATCTACACCAGCCTGTGGAATAATGATGCTGTTGGGGGCTACGATACAGTGGCCTTCTTTACCCAAAGAGAGGCTGTTCCGGGAAACAGTGAGTACTCTTATAAATGGAAGGGGGCGAATTGGTTGTTCTCTTCTCCGGCGCACTTAAACCTTTTCAGGGAAAACCCAGAGAAATACGCTCCTCAGTATGGCGGGCACTGCTCCTGGGCTGTGGCTGTGAAAAATGATCTGGTTAAAGGTGACCCCAAACACTGGAGGATTGTGGATGACAAGCTCTATCTGAACTACGACGAGTCTATTCAAAAACTCTGGATGCAGAGCTATCGCAGCTTCATCATAAAAGGCGACTTGTACTGGCCCGCATTGATTCAATAAGTACCCAAACCGCCCCATAACGGAGCGGATTGAGGGGCTGCTTGTTAATTTACGGTGTAACCCCTTTGGGGAGGGCACTGGTTTCCTTCGGTACGACTTTCATTTCATCGAAAGTAGAGGTAGAGGATGGTTGTGGCATTATGGTACTGACTGCAGACCCGGATTCCAGAAGGCTCGACATAGACTTCAATTCTCGGCTCACAAAAGGACAGTCCGTCTGTCTTAAAACGATGGGTGTTAGTGGCAGGGGGTTGCCATCAGCATCAGTGGTTGGTGCCTGTACACGTTCCTTAAGTGCTGATATGAAGGGGCAGCCTTCCGTATGGATAGGCGGTATGTCTGTCAGTGATTCCGTTGGACGTGATGGAGACGGTACACCAGAGTTTTCAGACTCAGAATACGGCATACTCTCTGTGTCTGTAGCATAAGGAATAGGGCTGGTACTTGTGTTGGGTGGCGTGTACCGACTGATTCGGGGACTCTTATTTTTACACCGGTTTGGGAATTGAGCCTCCAAGACTTCTGTTTTCAGGATATTTTTGCCATCCTCAAGTCTTGTCTTCAACCTGGCAATTATCTTTGGGGGGGGATTCTGCCGACATTTCGGATCCCACCGAAGGCAGGGATTAGTGACATAGGCCGTTTCGTTGCCACAGGCGACGACAGGCTTATCGACATCGATATCTCTTCTGGGCTCAGAGTCGAAGACAGGGATATCACTTGTGGGAAGATACTTTACGGTAATAACCGCCTCACTATCAGGGTCATATTTGCATTCCCAGTTCACGCAGGAATGTTCAGCATGTAAAAAAAAACTCTGTACACATCCTTCATTGACGCCTGGGTCCTGTGGTTCTTCTCCCTTCACGACAGGGCCTTGTGGTTCTCCTTCTTTCCCGAGCTGTAGCAGACTTTGAGCATAGGCATAAGCAGTCGTTCCTGCAGCGGCAGTGGCATAACTGGCTGCCTCCATAACGGCTGCCACGGTTTCAGGATACATATACGCCCCTGTCGCCAGTGCTGCAGTGAGGCCTGCCCCGGTAGCAAGGGTTGTTTTTGGATGCCTTTTGGCGAAGCGAAAGGGGACTTTTATTGCACCCAAAAGATTTCGCGATATGACGTTGCGATAGTGAGGTACAACATCCACTTCCCGGGAGACTGCTGTCTGGTAAGCCCCGAGTGAATCAGAGTGGCCGGTTAGGGGCTGCGGATGAGTCAGGTGTGAGAGCTGGCTGGTATCAATCATCCCTTTGAACGTTCCACTTGAGGCGTGGGCCAGTATATTTGTGCACAGAGACAGAGCAGGCAGGTTGACACGGACTGTTGTATCGGGTGGTAGCGTTACGGGCAATAAACTGATCCTGTCGATCTCTGGATCCCACTCGGTATCAACCTGTGTTGCGATCTGTGTTTGATTCTCCCTGTCCACCAAATGAACAAACATGACGCCCGGGCCAGTGTATTCCACAAACAGGGTGGCCAGAGCATCACTCTTACCGTTCATCAACAGCTCGGAGTGATTTCTTTCGTGGTCTTTGATGAGTCCTTTTTTATCCCATTGGTGCAGGGTGGCAATGTACGACTGTGATGAGTATTGCCGCACATGTATGGAGTACTCGGAGAGATTTCCGAACTCATCTTTCATATAGATGCTATGGGGCACTATGCCTTTTGCTGGCAGCGATGGGTAGGTGAGCATGGACGTGTGAATACGGGAATCCTTAAAGCCCATATTCAGCATTACCTTTTCCGGAGGGGGATCGAAGGATATGCGGGTGTGGAGTTTCTGTGTTGAAGTGAAACCACCACTAAAGCAGTACCGCAGCAGTATTTCGTCCAGAACCGGAGGCTTCGCGTTTTTCTGTTCCTGAAGCGTTGCCACCCACTCTGACATCATATTGGCGAGGGGAACGTAGTTAATGGTTTCAAGTTGATTGATGAAAGTGACTGCCTCACGAAGCTTACTGAAAGGCCTGTTGAATATGATGGAATCATGGGTTTTTTCATCAAGCCCTTTCAGGATGGCACCGTGCTCATTTATGTATAAATAGAGGGGTGCCCTGTCTGCAGGTTGAAACTCTGCAGACTCTTCAACCGTTGGACGGTGCAGACGATGCAGGGCAACAACCAGCCCATTGTTAGCAGTATCTTCCTTGACCTGGAAAAAGTACTGATCTCCCTGAGCGGAAGTGCCATCTTCGCGAAAGAACATAATATCGCCCGGGCCCTCAATACTGAAAGACGAGGTCAGGTGGCCCAGGTCAGGCATATCATCACGTGAATAGGTTGTGATGATTTTTCTGGGTGTGGGGTTCAATCTGTTGGGCTGTGGGCTTATATCTCTCTGTTGAATAGCAGGACTAGCCAAAGAGGAGTCAAAATGACGTACAGGCAGGACGTAGTGGCCATCTACCTGAAGCGTCTCCAGCTCACCTTCAGCAAGGAAGGTGAGCAACTCTTCACCCGAAGAAGGTTGTTGAGAAAATATGGTATCCAAAGCATCAACCATGTCTCCTGCCGTCTCTCCAAAGTCGGCAATAGCTTTATCCTTTACCGAAGTGTCATCAAAGGCCCGTCTTTTGTGATTTTCAATCAGATAGTTCAGCACGGCTATTGGGTCCGGCACTATGGTGCTTTGTCTGCCGACTGCTGTTGCAGCAAGTTTTGCCCCTTGATACTCCGTGGCAATATGAATTTCTTTTCTTTCGCCTGTTAGACGTTCATACAGATCAACAGGCTGGTATCTGACTTTATTTTTGTCCTGCTTCAGATAGAGCCCCGTAACTGGTATTCCTGCTTGCATCGTTGCAAGGGTGTGCTCATCTACTGGCAAGACTCTGAGCATGACAAGAATGCCATCCTGGTGGGGGGTAACTTCCAGTGCGAGCGTTGACTGGTCGTTGTCCATGAACAGAGGGCCAATAAAGTAACCCTTATCGGGGTGATGTTCGGAAATAGCCGGGAATACCCTTTGCTCCATCCCCCCTGGTGTCCTTTTGGCAAAACGTACAGAAAAGGTCTCATATTCAGCGCTGTATACAGTCTGGATAACCAGAAAAATACTCAGCAAAAAGAGTGACAGAAAGGTAATGTAGTGAAATCGAAGGGTGGTCATAGCCATACCGTCTTAAAGAAGGGGCGGTAGTTAAGTAAGGGGGAAAAAATCCACTCACCATCATTATGAGAATGCAATAGTTCGGGTGCTTAGGAGTCTTCAAAGAGGACTCACTATTTGCTCAAAGAAAGAGCACGAATACTAGAAGGTTGTCGTAAAATTTGCCGAATTTTTTTTGCTGGGAAGCTTACTGTACCAAGGGTCACACGACAGTGGTCTTTTATTTGCAGGGCGAACAGAACGGGGATATTGATGCTGTACTCGGGGAGCAGTGGTGGGATCTATTCTTATTCGTTAAAACCGGCAGGAGAAAATATCCTGCCGGATGCGATTACTGGTTAAACATCAAAGGCTTCCAACTTCTTTTCAACAAACTGCTTGTTCAGCCTGGCGAAAACAGGAACACCATTTTTGAAAGGAGGGAAGTCTTCTCCTTGAATCAAAGGCTTCAGGTATTCGCGGCACTCTTCGGTAATGTGCAGGCCATCACCAGCAATGAAGTGATCCGGAATCTTCATTTCCACGTTGGCAACCATTTCCAGTGGTGCGCTGCCAATGCTCCATACATACTCATCGCCCTCGCTCTCTTCACGGACAATAGTGGCCATCACGCCGTTCTTACCGCTCAGGGCCATTTCCACGGCCGTGCTGCCTACGGCGTAGGCCTGCTCCACATCTACGGCAGATGCCAGGTGGCGAGCAGCACGCTGCAGGTAATCGATAACCGCCCAGTGGTATTTGTAACCGAGGGAATCTTTTACCATACGCGCCAGAATCGGTGCAGTACCACCTAGCTGAACATGGCCGAAAGCATCGGTTGTCCGGGATGCAGACAGGAATGTGCCGTCGGCATAGTGGGCACCTTCGGACGCTACGACTACGCAGTAACCGTGCTCTTCTACAATACGCTCAACCTTGGCGAGGAAGGTTTCACGACAGAAGTCCACTTCCGGAAACAGCAGCATATGGGGTGGATCATTTTCTTCTTCCATAGCCAGCGCCGCCGCAGCGGTAATCCATCCAGCATTACGGCCCATCACTTCCATAATGAACACCTTGGTAGAGGTTTCATGCATGGATTCAATATCTCGGGACGCTTCCTTGATAGAGGTGGCCACGTATTTCGCCACAGAGCCGAAGCCCGGGCAGGTGTCGGTGGCTGGGAGGTCATTATCTACGGTTTTGGGAACACCAATACAGGTAATGGGATAACCCATTTTCTGGCTGTAGAGAGAAACCTTGTGGGCAGTGTCCATAGAATCACCACCACCGTTGTAGAAAAAATAACCTATGTTATGGGCTTTAAAAACTTCAATCAGGCGACGATATTGAACTTCGTTGGCTTCAACGGTAGACATTTTAAAACGGCAGGAACCAAAGGCTCCTCCAGGAGTGTGACGCAGAGCCGCGATAGTGTCACTGGATTCAAGGCTGGTATCAATCAACTCTTCACGCAGCGCACCAAGAATGCCGTTGTGGCCAGCGTACACTTTGCCAATTTTATCCGGGTGGCGCCGGGCAGCTTCGAGAACACCGCACGCAGAGGCATTGATTACAGCTGTTACGCCACCTGATTGGGCGTAAAAAGCATTTTTGACGGTCATCCCGAGCAAACTCCTGAAAAATTCAGCAAAGCCTGCAGCTAAGTTCCATATGTATTTTATTATTGATGCTGCAGAATGGCTGCCATCATACTGGAAAGTCTCCGGCTTCGCATGGTCTGACAAATGTAAATGTTACCGATTTTTTAACTTTTTGGTTGGTGCTGTGTGAGTGTGTTCGTTTTTAGCGTGAGTGTTGCAACGCTCTCCCATGGCAAATGATAATAGGCTGATGCACGTACATATTTTAGGAATCTGTGGCACATTTATGGGTAGTCTTGCCCTGCTTGCCCGAGAAGCCGGTCATACCGTCACCGGATCAGACCAGAACGTATATCCGCCTATGAGCACCCAGCTGGAAGAGCAGGGGATAGCCCTTCATGTCGGCTATGACCCCCAGCAACTGGATCCGGCCCCAGACCTCGTGGTGGTGGGCAATGCCATAAGCCGTGGTAACCCGGCGGTGGAATACATGCTGGAAAAGGGGCTGCCTTACACCTCGGGGCCTCAGTTTCTTTCGGATCATATCTTACCGGACCGCTGGGTTCTGGCGGCTTCTGGTACCCACGGAAAAACCACCACCTCCAGCATGCTGGCCTGGATTCTTGAATATGCCGGTATGACACCGGGTTTTTTGATTGGTGGCATTCCCGGTAATTTTGAAGTTTCTGCCCGTTTGGGTGAAACGCCTTTCTTTGTTATTGAGGCCGATGAATACGACACGGCCTTTTTTGATAAACGCTCCAAATTCGTTCATTACCATCCCCGCACTGCGATCTTGAATAACCTTGAATTCGATCACGCGGATATTTTTGATTCTCTGGACGATATCAAAAAGCAATTCCATCATATGGTGCGCATTATTCCCGGCAGTGGGCAGGTGATTGCACCCGCTTCTGACAAGAATATTGATGATGTTCTGGACAAAGGCTGCTGGAGTGAAGTGTGCCGTTTTGGTGATGGTGAAGGTGTTCACGCCGAATTGATAAAACCCGATCACAGCGCCTTCTGTATTCTTATGGACGGCAAAGAAGCCGGTGTCGTGAGCTGGAATATGACCGGCGAGCACAACTGCAACAACGCACTCTCTGCGATTCTGGCAGCTCGCCACGTAGGTGTGACCCCGGAAGTGGCCTGTGAAGCTCTGAGCAAGTTCCGTGGTATCAAACGCCGTATGGAGCTTCTGGCAGAATGTGAAGATGGTGTGCGGGTTTATGATGACTTTGCCCATCACCCAACAGCTATTGCCACAACGCTGAAAGGTTTGCGTGCCCGTATCGGTGAAAGCGGCCTGATTCGTGCGGTGATCGAGCCTCGCTCCAACACCATGAAGATGGGCATTCACAAAGGCCAGCTGGCTCAGGCCACTGCTGCAGCTACGGATGTGATCTGGTACGAGCCTCCGGGTTTGAACTGGTCTCTGGAAGAGGAAATGGCCATGAGCCCGGTTCCAAGCCATTCCGTCTCGGATATTGATGAGCTGGTGGAGTATCTGGTAGCCACCCGCAAGCCAAATGAGCATATCGTCATAATGAGTAATGGCGGCTTTGGTGGCATTCATAAAAAACTGACAGACGCTCTCAGAGACGCAGATGACCACAGATAACAGAGAAACTGTGACCCTCGCCATGACTGGTGCTTCCGGCGCTCAATACGCCTGGCGGCTGCTGGAGTGCCTTGTGGCAGCGGATCGTAATGTCTTCTTTATGATCAGCAAGGCCGCACAGCTGGTGTCGGCCACGGAAACGGATGTGCCCCTGCCGGCACGGCCACAGCTGATGGAGAGTTTTCTGACAGATCGCTATCGGGCCAGAGAGGGGCAGATTCGGGTGTTCGGGCCAGAACAGTGGATGTCTCCGGTGGCCTCCGGCAGTGGTGCTCCCAGCAAAATAGTGATTTGCCCAGCCAGCATGGGGGTGGTTTCAGCTATTGCGACGGGGGCAAGTAATAATCTCATCGAGCGAGCGGCCGATGTAGCTTTAAAGGAAAGGCGACAATTGATTCTGGTTCCCAGGGAGTCGCCATTCTCGGAAATACATCTGGAAAATATGCTCAAGCTAACTCGTATGGGGGCAGTGATACTGCCGGCCAGCCCCGGTTTCTACAACGAGCCGGAGAGTATCGGTGATCTGGTGGACTTTGTAGTCGCCCGTATACTGAACCAGCTGGGCATTGAGCAGTCGCTTATGCCGCGTTGGGGAGAGTAATCTCCTTACCCGTCCTCAGAGCGATTGCTGTTTACAGGAATCGCTCTGGATATGTCAAAGAAAAAGGAATTACCCAGGAAAGCTCGCCATGGAATAGTCGTCTCGCTGGAAGAGCGCCCTGACGGCATGCTTGGTATGATGATGGACACCGTTAAAAAGCGGGAAGGCTCTGATCCTGCCGAGTGGATTTTTCAGAAAAACTTCGTCAACCTCGATCATCCGGCTGATTTGATGGAAAACCTCCAGCTCACACGTAAGGAACTGGCGGAAATCGGTGAAACCATGATGATCTGGCTGCTATCCAGTGAAGGGCGTTTGAATTAGTACATAAGTACCCGGACCATTGCTTTCGCATA
>NZ_SMME01000375.1 GCF_009711465.1 Parendozoicomonas verongulae
GCCCGTGAAAGCAGTTGTCAGGGTACTTATTAACGTAATTCTTCATAATATCAAAGATTTATATTTGGTAACTATTCAGCACCCTCTATGAAAGATCAACATTTTCGAAAGTGCCTACCATGACTCATGCAGAAGGTAACCAAACACCAGTTCCATTTTTTAGCAAATGAGGCTCTTCAAGCCAAAATAGCGGGAAAAAGCGTGAAATTGCTATTTTGGGGAGCCAATAAAGAATATGAAGTGAGCGTCTTGTAATGCGCAAATCCTTCAGTTGTGGGACTTTGCTCTAGACACTGCTTTTTCAGGGGTGCTGAATAGTTACTATATTTGTAAGTTTTCTGATAAGAAGTCGCCTATTTGCTCAGGTATGAAAAATAGACAAGCACGCTACCGCACTGGTCGTTGCGCAGGATCAGTAGTTTTAAACTATACCGGAATTGAATTAGAGATAGCTACACGACACTCTAAAGGTTTCGTAATGATCAATGCCTAGTTTGTTTAAGGTATTCGGCATCAAGGCTGGCGCAAATCGCGTTCAGCTCCGCCAGCTCATCGGACTCAGCCTTGTATAGGCCCTGAACCTCAGCCCACACATTCAAGAGTTGGCTCTGGTAGTGACTGTTCTTCACTGCGGCCTTGAAGTGGCTGTAGTCTATACCCTCTGCGGCATTGTACAT
>NZ_SMME01000723.1 GCF_009711465.1 Parendozoicomonas verongulae
CCACCGACTTCAGTCGGTGGTTGTTCAGTTGAACAGCTCGAGCTGCAATGGTTGGAGCTGACCAAGGAAACAATGATGTCAATAACTACCAGTATCAAGGGATGGCTTTCTGAATTTCTGTTTACCAGAGAGCATTTCAAAGGCCCAATCAGCACCAAGCCACTGTATAGCTACCAAGTCTCCTCAGAAGAATATCAGCAGCTTGAAACAATACTAAGATTTGATAAAAGGCTCGCTCTTGATCCGGTGAAAGGAGGGCATTGGGCAGCAGGTTACTGCCTGTTTGTTGCCGAGTGGTATCGCCGTGAATACAACAGTGTGTGGTCCTGGGAAGAACTGGAAAGTCGCGTAGGATGTGAATTTACTTCAACACAACGAGGCTATTTGCTGGAAAATGGCCTCGAAGGTTTCTGGAAACGACATATTCGCCAACGTGAGCATGGTCGAGACCTGTTAGGCTCATTGTTTGCTGAAGGAGGCTTGCCCTGGCAGCTGGTGCAATCGAGTCATCACGGCTTTGGTCGTATCGTAAAAAAAGGGCTTCGGAATCATTACCGAACTGCCCAGGGACTAAGAACAACTCTTGATATTATCAATACATCCGACCATGGTCTTCCGCAGGCATTTACCAATATGGAAACCATGCAGATACTAGCGGGTATTGTCGATCAGCTGATGTTTCTGGCAGAGAAGTATGCAATCAGAGAGCAGGCTAACCCGGTTGCACTCCTCGACGAAAAGGAACCGGGTTGGCGCTCGGCGTTTCCGGTACCTCTGGATCAGTCCAATGCCCAGTCTCTGATTAATGAGTGGCTCAAGGATGCAGGTGAGCGACAGCGTGAGCATAAACAGAGGTTGGAAGATGCTCTGGCTTTTACGACACAGCATAAGCTGGTAGGGACTCTGCCGAATTGGTCAATCGTTTCCGAGTTGATACTTCCTGAAAATACGACTTTGCCAAAGTTAGAGAATCTCACGACCACCCGACTGGAACTCGGTTTTTATGAGGGCGATCGACTCATAGCTAAGGGTGGCACTGTATACCTTCAGAATGATGGTAGTAATCTTAAAATCCGTTTTCCTGAGCAGCATATCAACCTAAAGCGAAATAACATTGAAGCACCTGTTTTGCTTAAGCTTCTGGAGAATGGTCGTCCCGTTCATATTTTCAGTTTTGATAGCAGCTCCATTGATTACAATCATGCCCCGCTTATTTTTGAGCAAAAGGAAGATGATTGGTATCTGGCAGCCCAAGCTTCCTGCCACCTGAATACAGGGCAAGTCAGGGTAAGGTTACCTCAGGGCGCGCTGATAGTATCAGGGAATGCTGAAGGTTTATCTGATACGGAGGAACGCTGGTATCAGGGAACAGAAGACCTGTTAATTAAGCAGGCTTCAGATGTCTATCGGATTCGACTGAATCAGCTGCAGGATGCAACATTATTACCCTCCTTGTCAGGCAAAATTTCTCTGTATGAATCCCGTTCCAATACAGTCTTTGTTGGCTTTCCAAAGCTGAATTTGCCTGAAGGCTATAAGTATTCTCATGTTCAGCTTCATCATTGGGTTAATGGCCAGAGAATCTCTCAAACCCATCAGTACACTAACGCCGGAATTGTTCGCTATCAGGTGAAAAACGAGCAGGGCGAAACGCTTCTGCAGAGAAAGATCAGCACCTTGCCAGAGGGGTTCTACATTTCTGCTTTCCCGGCCATTGGTGACCAGCCAGCCAAGCTCCGAATTTATAATGGCGAGGGCTTGTTGATCCAGGTGCTTGATGAACAGGTCAGAAGTCATGAAGAAAAAACCTCTAACGGCCACTATCTCTATCTTAATCACACCAGTGAAACGATACCGGCCAAATTAAGAATTGAAGTCAGCAGTAATAAATCTATCGAACCGGTAGAGCTGATTATTCCTTACCCTTATCAGGGAGCCCGACTGATCAGTGATGATAAGCCGGTTAGCAAGACTGATCTGACTTTGGATGATCTGTTAGGCATGCAGTTGCAACTGTTTTCAGGGCAAACTCGTATTCAGGACTTTCATATTTCCTTACAGCTGATCGGGCCTTACTCACGAAGAGAGAGTGATGCCAAACTGGTTCGAAACTTCTCCTACAAGGTAGGTATTGAGCCACATGTGTTGAGCTTGTTCAGCTTTCAGTCCGAGATTCAACGCCTGCTGGGATCAGTGGACAATCAGGATGCTTTCGTCCGACTGACTCTGTCCTCAAACCAGCCGCTTTTGCATCTTAATATACGCCGATACTCAGGTGTTGTTGAGAAGCAGGGCAGTGACAAGTTATCGGTCTACGGATTGAATCGGCAGTTAATCAACGAATTGCTGGATGTTCAGGCAATGCTTCTGTCTGATCCCAAGCAGAAACCTGTTTCTTTAGTGGCATTGACCAGCCAGGGCGTGCCTACCGGTGAATACATTCTACCTGAGGTCATGAACAAGGCCGGAACCTGGTTGATCTATCCTCGCCCTGAATCCCCCATTCAATTCCGACCTGCTCTTCATGTAGCGGCTAATGCAGAAGAGCCAGATTACTCTGCCGAGGCAATGTCGCTCCATCAGGCGACAGAGTTGTACCATCCAAGGTTTAACATGGGGGTGATTGATCAGCAGATAGAGGCCATGGCAAATAACCTGCAGCACAGTGGCTGGCAGTATTTGCTTGATATCAAGACAGAATTCAATCATTTGCCGCTGTCTGTATTCGAAACCTGGCAGGCCTTAGCCCGAAATCCCAAGGCACTGGCCGTGTCTATTTTCAGAATGCATATGGATGAAGCCTTCTGTAACAGGGTGAGAGACGAGCTGGCCATTATCTGGGAAAGTATCAGTTTGTTTTTATGGCGGGATGCTTATTCAGGAATGCGTTCCTGGTATCAACAACTGGGAACACCTGAAGGCTATGTGGATGGGCTAATGAGCAGTCATAGAACAATTCTGCTGCATGTGGTTTCTGGTTTTGTGCATCTGGGTCAATACATCGAGACCGGCTGCCCTGAAAACAAGAATACGGTGCCACCGGAAATCGTTCTCCCCATGTGGTATCAGGAACTGCGTCAAAATCACGATTTGGACAACAGGTGGCCAACAGAGCTCGGTGTCGAACTGCGAGCCTGGATTCAGAGGCAGAACCTGCCAGATACGATTAAACTGTTGTCTAATACCGGCTTTACACATGCGGTGACTTTGCTGCCGGTATTTATGGCTTATGTTACTGCAGGCAGGGAAAGCATGGAGTCCCTGCATTCAGATCCGGGTTTCCTCAAGTTTTCGATCAGAGTTGCATCCGACTTTAATCGCTGTGACTGGTATGAACCGGCACATGCGTTAATGGTTTCCTATCTGCTAACAGCTGACGTTTAAGGTATAGAAATGCACTATTTTTCCAGTCTTGTTAGCCAGAGCCTTTCACGCAGCAGAGAAGCAACGCTCAGTGTTCTAGGTATTAACCATAGTGGTCTCAGGCAGCACCTTGCCAGTCAGATGAACAACAAACTCGGAGCGGAAGGGTGCTTTCTTGCTCCACCGGTTTTTGAACACACTTTTGGTTGGGAAACTTCAGGTACTACTTTTGGTGAACTTGAAGGAAATCTGTTGTCCAGAAAGCTGGTGGAAACCTTAACAACGGCTCATGCCTACCGTTTTCCAATCAAAGCTGAGCCATATAAGCACCAGTTAAAGGCATGGCAGACGTTGCTTAAACCTGAAGCAAACTCTGTCGTTATTACCAGTGGTACCGGCTCCGGTAAAACCGAGTGTTTCATGGTGCCAATTCTGCAAGACCTTATTAGACAGTATGAGGAAAAAAAGCAGCCCTTGGTAGGCGTCAATGCTCTGTTTCTTTATCCTCTGAATGCTTTGATTAATTCCCAGCAGGAAAGGCTGGATGCCTGGACTCGTAACTTTGACAAGAATATCCGTTTCTGTCTTTACAACGGCAATACAGTGGAAAGTGACTCTGATCCGGATATTCGCAATCTTAAAAAAGCGCACCCTAACCAGCAACTGTCCAGAGAGTCCTTGAGAAAGGAACCAGCGCCTATACTGATGACCAATGCGACCATGCTGGAATATATGCTGGTTCGTCAGGTAGACAATCCAATACTGGAAATATCCAGAAAACAGCAGTCTTTAAAGTGGATTGTACTTGATGAGGCTCACACCTATATCGGTTCTCAGGCGGCAGAATTGTCTCTGCTACTACGCCGTGTTGTGCAGGCGTTTGGTCGAGATGCAAAGGACATTCGCTTTGTAGCGACATCGGCCACCATTGCCGGAGAAGATGCTAAAGAAAAGCTTCAGGACTATCTGGCGGGTCTTGCGGGTGTTCGACGTGAGCAGGTGAGTGTTATAGGCGGCTCACGAGTCTGGCCAGACTTGCAGGATCTGCGGAATGAACAGAAAACAATACATGAGCTGCTGGAAATCGACACGGGTGAGGAGGTATCTGGCAATCGTTTTCAGGCACTTCAGAAAAACAGTGCTGCAAAAGCACTTCGTCATGCAGTGGTTAACAATGATAAGCCGCTGAACCTTAATGACATGGTTGACTGTATTCGACCTTACTTATCGTCTGACAGTCTAGAGGGTATGCAGCAGGAAGTATTGGCCTGGCTGGATTTGTTAACTGGTACCCGACCTGAAAAAGGTGAACCTCCATTTCTTAAGCTTCGAGCGCACTTCTTCCAGCGAATGCTCCATGGTTTATGGAGTTGTGTTGACCCTGATTGCTCCCATAAAGGACAGATGCTCAATAATTGGCCTTTTGGTCATGTTTATGTGTCTCAGCGTGCCCGCTGTGAATGTAATGCACCGGTTTACGAACTGGGTTTTTGCCAGGACTGCAGGGAACCACATCTGATTGCTGAAATACGACAGTCTATTGGTGATCAGGGCCAGACACAGGATAAGCTACATCAGTGCAGCCCTTATGCCGGTGATGAGTTCTCTCTGACTTACGAGACTGAGGAATCAGATGATTCGGAAGTCAAGACTGACATAACAGGGCCTGGTTCAAGCAAGAAAATAATCATTTCAGCCCATAGTCATAGTCATAATGATTATGATCTGGCACCACTTGATCTGGACACACTTACACTAGGTAGTCTTACAGCATCAAGAACCATTCAGATACAGTTTTCTCAGGAAAAGAAGGAAAGCTGTGCTGCCTGTAATTTCAGTTATAAGCAACAAGACAGAATGCTGAAGCGTGCGTATCTTGGCGCGCCATTCTATGTTGCGAATGCTGTGCCTACGGTTCTTGAATACTGCCCGGACCCAGATAAAGAAGACTGTGATGGTAAATCCCCGGAAGAACTGCCCGGTCGCGGTCGAAAACTGATTACCTTTACCGATAGCCGTCAGGGTACTGCCAGAATGGCGGTAAGAATGCAGCAGGAAGCAGAGCGCTCGAAGCTTAGGGGGCTTGTTTTTACAGTTTTAAGAAATGCACAAATAAAAGCAGATGCTGAACCATCTTCTCAGCCGCAGATGACTAGAGCCCAATGGGAAGCAATTGCGAAGCAGTCTAACTTACCTGTAGAAGTTTTAATGCAAGCTGCTCAGGGGGCGGAGACTACAGCAGCAGAGACTGCTATTGCTGAAGTTTCGTGGACTGACCTCACTACTGAATTAGCCAGCTTCAGAGATGTTGACCAGTACATACTGGATTACAACAGATACGCTAACCCGGTTCTTTTTGGTGGTCATGAAGCTGGTTTGAGCATGGCGCGCTTATTGTTGGCGCGTGAGTTCTCCAGACGGCCAAAGAATCAGAACAGCTCGGAGACGCTTGCCCTGGTTAAAGTTGGTTATCAGGGGCTTGATCGTGTAAAACAGTCTCCTCAGTTCTGGGAAGCAACAACAGCTATAAGTGCAAAAGGGGACAAGGCTAATACAAGTCTGCTTACACTTGATGATTGGAAAGACTTCCTTAAAGTTGCTCTTGATTTTGTCATCAGGGAAAACACCTTTGTTCGACTCGACAAAACTATGCAGAACTGGATGGGGAGCAGATTCACACCCAAGCTGATGTATTCAGCAGAGTCGGAAGTCATTACCAGTTCAACGGTTAAAAAGTGGCCTAGTCTGAAACAAAATGGAAGACATAGACTGGTCAAGCTACTTGAGCTGGCAACAGGTATGGACAAGTCCATAGCTGTAAATGCCGATAAACTTACACTTTGGCTAAACCAGGCATGGAAAGATCTGACTGATACCAGCAGGATTCTGGAAAACTATGAAGGTGGCAGGGCTATCAAGCTTGATACTTTGACCTTCTCCTTACCTCAGGAAGCCTGGGTCTGTCCCATTACTCACAGGTTGATAGACACAACCTTTAGAGGATTTACTCCTTACTTGCCGCAGACACTTGATACACGTGATTACCGCTGTAAGCACGTAACAATTCCCGAGCTTTCCAGTCTGGAGGCGGATAGCAGTGGTGTGCCGGTAGTTACACAAATTCGTAAGCTGGTTTCTGCTAATGAAGACATTCAGGTGGCACGAAGCGAGAACCTCTGGACCGATATCAGTGATCGCACCGTAGAGGGCGGTTTCTACTATCGGACAGCAGAACACTCTGCTCAACAGTCTTCTGAAAAGCTGGAGAAATATGAGGAGATGTTCAAGACCGGTAAGGTCAACGTTCTCAATTGTTCTACGACAATGGAAATGGGCGTTGATATCGGTGGTATCTCGGCAGTTGTCATGAACAACGTACCTCCACACCCTGCGAATTACTTGCAGAGGGCCGGTCGGGCAGGGCGAAGAAGTGAGGCAAGAGCGATTGCCTATACACTGTGCAAGTCTGCCCCCCATAACCAGAGAGCCTTTGCAAATCCCAAGTGGCCTTTTGTTACTGCAATACCCGCGCCCGGAATTACATTGAGTTCTGACCGTATTGTTCAGCGTCACGTTAATTCCATGTTACTGGCAATTTTTCTTAGAAAATTCTGCAATACGGATAAAGATCGGACAAAGTTAAATCTGAAGTGGTTCTTTGGTGGAGATCAGGACTCTGTTTGCCAGCGGTTTATCGACTGGTTGCAATCTACTCCCGAGGAACTGGAGAAGCCGGTAAGAGACTTAACGGCTAATACAGCTCTTAACGGCTCATCCTTATCGTCTATTGTTCGTGATGGTGTTGAGCTGCTTTGTTCTATTCGTGAACGGTGGCAACAGGAGCACAGTAAGCTGCTGGACAAGCTATCAGGTGATATCGATCCTGCGTATAGAAAAGCGTTACAACT
>NZ_SMME01000600.1:0-379 GCF_009711465.1 Parendozoicomonas verongulae
AGAATCAGGCTGCCACGCCAGGACAAGGAACCCCTTGGACTGATAGGTGAGGGCTCTACCTGCTCTGCAACTCATGGCAGAACTCATTCCCCGCCAACGACAGATGACGTGATAATAACCAGTGAATTTGTTGATGGACTTCAGCTGCCTTTTAACTCTGAGATCCGCGCCTGGGAAATTCACTGCCGGAAAGTTGTCAAACAAGAGATTGAAGAGGTTTATGAAACTGCGTCAACAGTCCCAGGTGATTTGGACTACGATGGCCTTACACCAGAAGTAGCAGTATTGAGTTCAAATGAGAAGGGGCCAGTATGTCAAGGAAAGCGGAACACCACCTGTGCCTGCGGCACCACCTTCGCTTCGGTCAGCCTGCTTAACT
>NZ_SMME01000600.1:389-659 GCF_009711465.1 Parendozoicomonas verongulae
TGTGCAGCCGAGAGGCCCAGTGCAAAGGAAAGTGGAATACCACCTGTTCCTGCGGTGTCACCTTCGATTCGGCCAGCTTACTTAACTCTCACCGCCAGAGTAGCAGAGACGCCCGATGCAAGAAAAAGCAGAACACTACCTGCCCATGCGGCACCACCTTCGATACGGTCAACTTGCTTAAATCTCACCGCCGGGGCAGCCGCGACCCCTGTTGCAAGGGAACGCGGAACAGTACCTGTTCCTGTGGCGCCACCTTCGATTCGGTCAGTC
>NZ_SMME01000600.1:669-1805 GCF_009711465.1 Parendozoicomonas verongulae
TGCAGTCACAACGCTTGGTGCAAGGGAAAGTGGAACACCACCTGCTCCTGTGGTGCTACCTTCGATACGGCCAGCCTGCTTAACTCTCACCGCCAGGGCAGCGGGGACGCCCAGTGTAAGGGGAAACGGAACACTACCTGCCCTTGCGGAGCGTCCTTTGATTCGGTCAAGCAGCTTATCTCTCACCGCCAGAGCAGCCGAGACGCCCTGTGCAAGGGAAAGTGGAAGACCACCTGCCTCTGCGGCGCCACTTTTGATTCGGTCAACCAGCTTAGCTCTCACCGCCGGGGCAGCAGCGACGTTCGATGCAGGGGAAAGAAGAACACCACCTGCCTCTGTGGCGCCACCTTCGATTCGGTCAACCTGCTTAGCTCTCACCGCCGGGGCAGCAACGACGCCCGATGCAAAGGGAAGCGGCTCAAAAAGAAATAATATTGAGTGACCCCCCTGGAGCTGCCTGGAACCATAATTTTACAGTGTTTGAAAATTGCCTCAGCCTTACCCATCGACTAGCCTTTCGTGCCTGGGTTGAATCAGAGATTATGCTCGTTGCAAAGGCTGGCAAATACCTCATGGCTTTGGTTTATCCTGACCGTTGCTCCCGCTGTTGTTGATGCGAGTACAGATAAGCAGGTGAGTAACTGCACCCTTGTTGTGCCATCAGGTGAAGGGGAGGCAGATATTATCTCCACAGGCCGTATCCGCACGTCATTAAATGCTGTTCAGCCTTTGGACGATACATTCTGTGTATCGGGTCCAGAAAATAACCTGGTTTGTCAGGGGGTTGGGAGCCCATCCAGAATCAGGCTGTCACGTCAGGACAAGGAACCCCTTGAGCTGATAGCTGAGGGATCTGCCTGCTCTGCAACTCCCAGCAAAGGTCATTCCCCGCCAGCGACAGATGACGCAGTAATAACAGGTGAATTCGTTGATGGGTTTCCGTTGCCTTTTAATTCTGATATCCACGCCTGGGAAATTCACTGCCGGAAAGTTGTCAAACAAGAGATTGAAGATGTTTATGAAACTGCGTCAACAGTCCCAGGTGATTTGGATTACGATAGCCCTATACCAGAAGTAGAAGTATTGGGCCAAAATGCGAAGGAGACAGTACGTCGAAGAAAGCGGAACACCACCTG
>NZ_SMME01000682.1:0-1535 GCF_009711465.1 Parendozoicomonas verongulae
ATTTTGATGGGTGCATCAGATACGTCAATTCTCTTCCACAGGATTTGCAAAATATTCAAGGGGTGATGATGGCAAAAGCCCAGGCTTTACAGGCGAACGATCATCTCACTGAAGCATTGCCTCTTTTCCAGGCCCTTTATGAAAGGGACTCAGAATCTTTCGATGATAAAAAAACCAATGGGCTGGCTTTGGCCAAACACCTCCGGCTTATGGGCGGCGCGGATAATCTGAAAGCAGCTCTGGAGATCTATACCCGGCTGCGCACTCTGGCAGCCGGAGGGCAGGCAAACGTACCCTGTGATGACAGGGACATCGAACTGGCCCTGGCTCAACATCTCCAGTTCATGGATGGTATGGCTAACCTGAGAGCCGCTCTGGAGATCTATACCCGGCTGCGCACCAACGGTACCGAAGGGCTGCTGGCTACCATTATAGGTCTGAGGAGTAGTCTGCTCCGGCAGGCGCCTGATAACCCCGGTATACACAGCCCTCCAGGCCCAGGCAGTTATCACCCCCCGCACGAATTGGAAGGCTTCTCTGTACCGTCAGGTCGCGACATAGATGAGTGTTTCAGCCAGCTGATAACCAACCCTCAAAGAGTATTAGCCAGGACAGAGGCGTTATTAACAAAATACTCGGGAAGACCGTCTTGCTACGTCCGTGTTGTGCAATTAAGAGCCCGAGCTTTACTTCATCTAAATGATTTTGATGGGTGTATTGAGTACGTCAATTCTCTTCCACCGGCGTTTCGAAACAACAAAGGGGTGATAAAGGCAAAAGCCCAGGCTTTACAAGCGAAAGGCCGCCTCATTGAAGCTTTGCCACTTTTCCAGCTCCTTTATGAAAGGTTCTCAACATCTCTCGGTGCAATGAAAACCAATGGACTGGTTCTGGGCAAACACCTCCAGCTCATGGGCGGCACGGAGAATCTGAGAAGAGCTCTGGACATCTACACTCGGCTGCGCACCCAAGCGACCAGGGGGCAGATGAATATCCCCAGTGATGACATAGAGATCGAGCTGGCTCTGGGCAAACACCTCCAGCTCATGGGCGGCATGAATAATCTGAGAAGAGCTCTGGACATCTATACCCGGCTGCGCACCCGAGCAGCCGGAGGGATGGTAAACGCACCCTGTAATAACGAGGAGATTGAACAGGGTATAGCAACCATTCTCATTGATATGGGTGAACGGTGACAGTTTGAAGCACCACATCTCGATGCACAGTCGTTTACATGATTCGAAACCTGCCTGTGTATCAGCTGCCGAAACCTTCAGGAATGAATGACAACGGAGAACACCTTGCTCGAGCGGTCGGATCTTCTGGAGAAGGCGTTACATTGGGCGACTCTTGCCTCAGGCAACTGGGCCATTGCTACCGCCTTTATCCACCTGGCCGCAGTCCGGGTTGCAATTAATTGGGCATCAAAGAGAAAAAGGAGCACGAGTTCAGACAGCTATCGGCTCTACTCTTTGCTAAAGCCAACGAACTTAGCCCCCATTGATAAGAACAGCAGACAGGTACTCTCCGGAGGT
>NZ_SMME01000682.1:1745-1810 GCF_009711465.1 Parendozoicomonas verongulae
CCTCTCCCCAGCATAAGTCAATGTGCGGAGAGTTTTCTGAAAAGAGCCCTCAACAATTCAACAAT
>NZ_SMME01000682.1:1820-2056 GCF_009711465.1 Parendozoicomonas verongulae
CAGTAAATTTGCAGTGACATTAGGGAAATATGTGCCTGATACAGGCATGAAAGCTATGAAGGAGTCTAACAATGCAAGTAACCAGCACGCCTGGCGCAGAAAGTACACAAATAGACCTTGGTAATGGATTAACCCTGTATCCAAACTATCCCGTGCGCCAATGCCCGTTATGTTTTACAGGTTTAGCCATCAGGGTAACATGCGGCGCACCAGAACACGCTATTTGCCAGTCATGC
>NZ_SMME01000682.1:2262-2551 GCF_009711465.1 Parendozoicomonas verongulae
CCCGAAAGGCTCATATACCCTGTCCCGAGTCAGCCAGTACAACGACAGAAACAGGGGCAGAGGCAGAGGCAAATTTGCCCAGACAGCCAGATCCTGATATGGACGGCACAGACATAGATGAAGGTTTCCGCCTTCTGGAAACTAACCCTAATAGCGCATTAGTGTTCGTGGCAACAGCGGCGTTATCAACAAAATACTCAGAAGACCCGCGTCACTATCCTCGTGTTGTGGAATTAATAGCCCAGGCTCTATTTCGTCTTGACAATTTTGATGGGTGCATCAGATACGT
>NZ_SMME01000682.1:2796-3961 GCF_009711465.1 Parendozoicomonas verongulae
AAGGCTTTACAGGAAAAAGATCATTTCGCTGAAGCTTTGCCTCTTTTCCAGGCTCTTTATGAAAGGCACTCAGTATCTTTCAATGATAAAAAAACCAATGGGCTGGCTCTGGCCGAACTCCACCGGCTCATAGGCTGCATGGATAATCTGAAAGCAGCTCTGGAAATCTATACCCAACTGCGTACCCAGGCGGCCGGAGGGCAGGCAAACGTACCCTGTGATGACAGGGACATCGAACTGGCCCTGGCTCAACATCTCCAGCGCATGGGCGGTAATACGAAAGCCGCTCTGGAGATCTATATCCGGCTGCGCGACAATGGGACCGAAGGGCTGGATAATGTCATTGCAGGTCTGAGGGCTCTTCAGAACCAGCGTGCGCCTTATGACCTCAGTACACACAGCTCTCCAGGCCCAGGCAGTTCTGGTAGTCATGGACCTAACCACGGCTTGGAAGACTCCTATATACCGCCAGCTCACGACATAGATGAGAGTTTCCGCCTTCTGGAAACCAACCCTCAAAGAGCATTAACCAAGACAGAGGCGTTATTAACAAAATACTCGGGAAGCCCATCTCAATATGTCCGTGTTATGCAATTAAAAGCCCAGGCTTTATTTCTTCTAAGCGATTTTGATGAGTGTGTTGAGTACATTAATTCTCTTCCACCAGAGTTTCAAAACAATAAAGAGGTGATAATGGTAAAAGCCCAGGCTTTACAGGCGAAAGGCCATCTCGTTGAAGCTTTACCCCTTTTCGAGTTCCTTTATGCAAGACACTCTGCATCTTTCAGTGAGAGAAAAACCAATGGGCTGGCTTTTGCCAATCACCTCTTGCTCATGGGCGGCAAGGATAATCAGGTAGCTGCCAATAACATCTACACCTGGCTGCGCACTCTGGCAGCCGGAGGGCAGGCAAACGTACCCTGTGATGACAGGGATATCGAACTGGCCCTGGCTAAACATCTCCAGCGCATGGGCGGTAATACGTGAGCCGCTCTGGAGATCTATACCCGGTTGCGCGACATGACGGCCAGTGGGATGATGCCCCTCTCCCGTCAGGCCAAAGAGATTAAACTGGGTATAGCAAGCATTCTCATTGATATGGGTGAATGGAGGCAGTTTGATGAATTGCAACTCGATAAGTACCCGGACCATTGCTTTCGAATAA
>NZ_SMME01000753.1 GCF_009711465.1 Parendozoicomonas verongulae
TGTCTAGACCCTATTTAGACATCAGGACCACCTCCTAAAGACGATGAAGTCTCATTAAAAATGAACTTAACCGTTAAAACGATTCTCCATAATAAAATTGGATTAGACATCAGAATCACCTCCTAAAGACGCATAAATTTCGTCAAGAAAAAAACTGGCTGTCTTCATAGATTTCGCTCGCTTGCTTTTATCAACAACACGATCTTCTTCCCTGTTATATTTCCGGTGGGCAAGTGGTTTTCTTCGGGTGCCTTTAGCGTGCTCAAGAAACTCTGCGATGGACGGTGGTTTGCTGAAGTTATCGCAAACATGGTGCAAGGCAGCGTGTGCCTCTTGCCCGGTGATCCTGTTTCTCAACAGTGCATCCGCCCACTCCTGTACGACCAGCTTGCGCATCGTCTGTGACTGATTTCTTGGCCACCAGATATTTTTGAAAACAACACCAAACTTCCCATCCAGTCGCTCAGCCAATGAGTAATAAAACTGCTCCCTGGCCTGCTGCTGGTTGTGTTTTTCATGGCTCGTACGGGACTCCGTGTTCATCGCACCACTGTCGTGCGTAGGCATTAGCGATGTCTGTATGGGTTCGTTGCTGTCCTTGCTCACGATCACGTTTCTCCCATTTGTTCTGGTTTTTCATGCCATTACGCCATGCCGCCCGCCAATCAAGATATTTCAAGCCTTTGGCTCGCATGGCATCCGACCACGTCTCGGTGGCCTGCTCGATAGGTAAAACAAAACCGCCCTGCTTCGCATACCAGTTCCACATGTCCTCCGTGATTGTGAAACCTGCGGGGAATGTGGTTTTCGTTCGAGGGCTTCGCTTTCGCTTTTTGGCTGGTGGTGTAGCAGGAGGACTGGCAAGGGAAGGGGCTTCTTTCTCTATTAATACGTTGTTTGTATTAATAGAGTCATAAGAGATATAAGGCTCTTCTCTTGAATTAACTATGGGGTTAACTGAGTTAACCCCGGCGCTGACTAGATTAGCACCATGGTTAATTGAGTTAACATCAGAGCAAACACTCCTTTGCTGGTCGTTATTGGTTGTGCGGTTAACTAAATCAGCTGTAGTGTTAACATTCTGTTTACCACTGTGATCATTTTCATTAACCGTAGCGTCAACTAAGTTAACACCAGCGTTAATTTGCTTTACCAGCATCGAGTTAAAATCAGCAGAAATAAGAGTGAGGTTGATGGAGTAAAGACCACGCTTTCTCGCATAAACCAAACCAAGCTCTTTGAGTTTTTTAATGTCCCGGCTGACCGAGCATTTGTGAATGTTCTGCATCTCGGCAATCTCACTGAGCTGCAAATAACACTGTCCCTGACTGCTGGCATGACAGCACATAAGAGAAAGCAAAACCCTCTGCCCATTGCTCAGCCCCTTCCAGAGCAACGCATTAACAAGGATTTGCTGGTTAATCGATGAGGACATAGCTATCGTCTCCCTGCACACACATCTCTTTCGGTGTGAGAGTCTGCATGTTCAGGCGACAGGATTGCCGATGACCATTGTCCTCTATCCATTGCCCGGCCTTGAGTTCCTTGATGTATCGCACAAAGCAAGGGAGTGATACGTTCATCTTGCTGGCGCAACCTGTGCGATCGATATGACAGATGCCATTGATGTCTGCGTCAAGAATCAAAAGCTGCAAAAAATGTCGGGCGCGAGGTGACAAATTTTGATTACGTATTGTGGTTTTTATGAGCTGGCTTTTGGATAAATGCATGCAGCCTCCCTGCTGTTCTATGCAAATTATCGAAACACTACTTTTAGCAGTGCTAATTGGGTATATGATAACAATTATCACGGGTAAAACGTTGTATATTTTGTTTTCTACGTTTGCTTTGTTTTTTTTACTAGTGTTATTGTTTTATATCAGTGGATGTGTAAACGTCAAATAAAGGTTTTGGTTTCATATATAGAAAATTGGGTGTTAGATTGGGTCTCATAGAGTGCGGAGACACCTATCATTTGTTACTCAAATAACAAAAATTGAAAAAGACCATGGAACAACTCAAAGATCGCATAAGGTACGTGCGCAACCTTCGGAATCTGTCACAAAAGCAGGTAGCGGATAAAGTACAAACCTCACAGTCCACGATCCACGACCTGGAATCCGGACGCATAAAAAAAAGCAGTTATCTGATACGCATCGCTGATGCCCTGGATGCTGATATACGCTGGCTAACCGAAGGGGTAGGCTCCCCAGCCGCCGAAGGTATTTCTATTGTTAATCAGGGTTCCCCATTGCCCATGTACCTCTGGCCTGACTTGTACAATATTCTGGTCAATGGTGATGAATCAGTCGGCATGGTGGATCTTGTACACAAGTGCCCCGTCCAGCACTCCCCCCAGTCCTATTGTCTGGCCATTTCAAGCGTGCAGGCCACTCATCAGTTCAGGGCCGGGGAAATCATCTTTGTTGATCCTGTGACTCGCTATACCGATGGCTGCTTTGTCATCGCAATCATCAATAACCATTGTGTTTTGCGGCAACTGGTGACCGATAGCATCGAGAGTTACCTCAAGACAGACAACGACTCCTTGTCCGAAGACAGGCGTATGATTCCTGTTAACCTCGATGCAATAAAAGACGGAATTATTAAAGTCCCTAAACACTCCGAACGAGGAGTGAAAGCGACGCTGGTAGGGCGGGTTATTTTGCGAGAAGAAATCCTGCTCTGAATAATATATGTGAAATTAAAGTATTCCTAAAAAAATAACTGAGGCGTTGTTTGTTGTGCCCTTACAAGGACGTGAGGCGACCATGGTCAACACCACTCAACAACCATCCACAGTCAAGGAACTGTGGGTCAGGTTCCAAAACAAGCTCATGCGTGTTTCTCTCAGCAAGACGCCGGTTTATGGCAAGCCCGTTTTGCTGCTGGCCGATGATGCACGCCCATCTGAAATCTGTTCATACAATCCCGGCATCCCCAACCACAGAGTGTTTGGGTGTGTTGCCTCCACTGCTCACACGCTTTGAATTTTCAGGCTGCCCTTACCTCACAAGACAGCACACTTGTCTTTTTTTTGGGCACTGAATATCGCAATACCGGTCAGTTAATTGTGGGCACCCTTTGCTCTTATCGAAATAATGGAGACAAGACCATGGAAACTGGAATTTACGACAATCTGGATGAAGAGCTGTATCACAGTGATGAAGCTGTTTCATCCACCATTCTGAAAGAGATGCGCCGCTCCCCAAGGCATGCCTACTCACGTACACAGCAGGAGCGAGGGAAAACAACTCGTACTCTTACCCTTGGTCGGCTTTTGCATGCCTGTGTCCTTGAGCCCGACCGATTCAAAAAGGATTATGCACCGCCCCTTGATCCGGCGGCATACCCTGATGCGCTGGTTTCTCAGGAGGACTACAAAGCCTGCTGTAAAACTCTTGGGTTGCCTGTTTCCGGCACCAAGCAGGTACTCAAAGAGAGGATTCAGGAAGCCGCAGATGATGCAGTCTTCTGGGATGATATTCTGGCGGAACACAGCAAGGGCCGGACGCTGATTTCCCAGCCCGACTTTGATATCTGTGCCGGAGTGATGAGTTCTGTTCAACATCATGGGAAGGCCAGCAAGGTTTTTACCGATGGAGTCTCTGAACGCTCCCTGTTCTGGGAAGATCCCGGCACTGAGCTGGCCTGCCGTGCACGGATGGATTACTACCGGGAAGACATCGGGGTTGTTTTCGATCTTAAAACCACCACTGATGCCCGCCTTGAGTCCTTCCAGCGGGATGTTTTCAAATATGGCTACCACATCAGTGCTGCCATGTATCTGGAAGGGTGCCGTCAACTGGGTCTGAAGGCGACAGCTTTCGCATGGCTGGCCATAGAGAAAGAGCCGCCTTACGCCATCGGCCTGTACATGGCCTCCCCCGAAATGCTGGCGGCTGGTGATAATGACTTCCGTGACTATCTGGCCACCTTCGCGGCCTGCAAAGAGTCCAGCTTCTGGCCCTCCTACTCTGACGACTTTGTCACCATTGACCTCCCGCCATGGGCACATAACAAACCACTGCTGCAGAGCGGGGTGTCATAATGGCTGCAAAGAAGAAAGTACAAGAGCAGGCCCCGCCACCAGCCGTGTCTATCAAATCTCTTTTCCGGGATAAGAAAAACACCATCGCGCAGGCACTGACCAATACACCGCTGACACCGGAGCGTCTGCTTTCGGTGGTGATGACCGAGATACGCAGAACACCCAAACTGCAGGAGTGCAGCCACCTGTCCATTCTCGGATCGGTGGTGCAGGCGGCCCAGCTAGGCCTGGAGCCGGGCAACGTGCTTGGCTATTGCTACCTGATCCCTTTCTGGAACAGCAAGGCCCGCCAGCTGGAATGCCAGTTCATGCTGGGTTACCGGGGCATGCTGGCTCTGGCTCGTCGCTCCGGGGATATCACCAACATTGAGGCTCGCGCCGTTTATGAAAGCGACGACTTTCAGATTCAGTACGGCACAGAGGCCCACATTCGCCATGTCCCGGCACTGGGAGCCGACCGGGGGCAGTTGGTGGGTTTCTATGGAGTCTCGCACCTTTCAGGTGGGGGTTATCACATCGAGTGGCTGCCAAGGGATAAAGTCGACGCAATCCGTAAGCGCTCCAAAGCTGGTGGGGATGGCCCCTGGCAGACCGACTACGAGGAGATGGGCCGCAAGACCGTTATCCGTCGCATGTTCAAGTACCTGCCGGTGTCCATTGAAGCGCAGAAGGCCGCGCACATGGATGAGCAGGTGGAGCTGGGGGAATCCCAGAACAACGGAGTGGTCATACAGGGCGATGAGGAGTCTGTCGTCATTGATGAAAACACGGGTGAAATCCTGGGCGATGTGCGTAATGCCAGTGACCTGAACAATGTTCTATAAACAGGAGTGCCAGGCATGGATTCGGAAACCAGAAAAAACTATCGCATCGGGCTGGATTCCCAGTTACTCAAATTTGTTCGCATCCTTGGACGTCGGACGCCGTATTTCAGTACAGACACCGTTCGGCGTATTAACGGCATTGAGCATCGTCATGCAGTGATGGTTATTGATCGCGGGCTGACGCTGGGAGTGATGAAACGCAGGGAGGGCAGACCGGGAAGCTTTCAGCTGGCTTCTTATGATGTTTCTCATACCAGTAAGGGGTGAGTGGTGCTCGAACAACATCTGTGAAGTGACAAGGATGTCCGGTGCAGAAAACAATTCAGGGACGAAAACATGCTGCAATGGGTCAGATTAAGCAAATACTGCGAACTATCTGGAGAGACACGAAATACCGTGAACCATAAGAAAAAAGCAGGTCTGTGGTTGGAGGGCAGAGAGTACCGTGTGGCCGGGGATGGCTGCCTCTGGATCAATCTTGATGCCGTCAATCATTGGGCTGGTGGAGGTGGCTTACGCAGTAAAAGGAGATAAATGGTTATGGACTTTTCCCATATCAAATGTCCGAAAGGGGTGACTCTCCGGACATACAAACATCGTATTACTATTCAGATTCAGTTCCGGTACCGTGGCGTTTTATGCCGTGAGCCAGCCATTTCCAAACAGGTTCCAGATTTAAAAAGCGCCTCGGATATTGATACTTTTGAGCAGCAACTGAAACGCGCTATGAAAAGTGCATCAGCCCTCCTCTTTCGTGTCAGAGATGAAATTGAGCTGGGTAAATTTGACTACTCCTACCACTTTCCGAAATCCAAAAAACTCAGACAACTCGGCCAGTACCAACGCAGGGACAACTGGACTGTTGGCGAATATATTGATGCCTACCTGAAGCGTGCAGAGAAAACGATCAGGCCATCGACCTATAAAACCTATGTGAGAAACCTGAAGTTTATTATCAAACCGGACTTCGGCGAAATTGCTGTGCAAGACCTGACGGCCGGGATGGTACGAGACTGGATTCACACTCGTAGCCTGACAGCCAAGCGCAAAACCATCAGCAACTACCTTTCCCCCTTCAAGCATGCCCTGGATGATGCCGTTATGGATGGCGTGATCAGTATCAATCCGGTCCGGCAAGTGAATATTGATACGATCATCTCTGTGGAATCCCGGCAAAGCGAGTTTGAACCAGACCCTTTCACGGAAGAAGAAATCAAACTGCTGCTGAAGCATATGGACGGGCAGATCAGGAACATATTTCAGTTCGCTTTTTATACAGGCCTGCGTACCAACGAACTGATTGGGCTGAAATGGGAAAAGATAGACTGGAACAAGCGAGAGGTTCTCGTTGATGAAGCCATGGTGCACGGGGTACAGGGAGAGCTGAAGACCGCTGGCAAGGGGGTCAAATCAAGACGGGTTCTTCTGCTGGATCAGGCTTTTGAAGCTCTGATTGATCAGAAAAAATACACCTTTCTGGCCGGTGAATATGTGTTCCACAATCCCCTGCATGACACCCACTGGGAAAACGATGCCCAGCTGCGCAAATATGGCTGGAAGCGCTCCCTCGACAAGTCTGGCGTTCGCTACAGAAATCCCTACCAGACCCGGCACACCTTCGCCCATATGCATATCCGCAACAATGAAAATATATGGTGGATTGCCAACCAGATGGGTCACAAGGGTATAGAAATGCTCAACCAGCACTACGGAGGCTGGCTGGAAAAAGCGGCTGAAGATTACACACCTTCTGCCAACTTCTCAGCTAACCTCCGACGGAGTGAAAACCGGAAAAACTGACCGGTATAAATCCACCAGCACACTCTCTTCAGCCCTTCCTGATGCTCCTCTTTTCTGAATCACAAACCGCATCCAGCGTGATCAAATGGGGCCATAACGTGTCGTTTTCGTGCTCATTTCGTGATCAAAATAGCCCAGCGTGTTTTTTTCGTGCACACCTGAGACGCTCATATACGCATATATACACAGTGCCAGTGACTTTTACAGGCAAGCCAAGACCCCTGTTTTCATAGGGTTTGGTGTGTGTGGGAGCGTGTGACTGCGTGTGGGGTGGTGTAACTGGCTGATGATAGAATTGGTGGAGGCGGCGGGATTTGAACCCGCGTCCGCCGATACTCTGCCCTTGGCTCTACATGCTTAGATCCGCCTTTATTTTAATCCTGCCATGACCCAGCGGTCAGGGTAAGGCAGCACGAGCCTGTAAAGTTTTAGCCGATCAAAGCCAGGCGCAGATCACGGCGAGTCCATCTGCAATGACGGTCTTGGAATCACCCGATAGACGAGGCAAAAAGACCGGGAACCAGTTGCTGTTTAGGCAGCTACGGCAGCCAGGCTGTCGTTCGCGGAGACATGATTCATGTCTACAACGGCGAAAGTTCCGTGCTTAGTTGTGTTGGCAACTAAAAAATAACAGTTATTGTTTTACGAGAGCCACTGCCATCTCTCGGCATGCACCTTGGGGTTCGTGATCGTCGTCGAATCCTGATCGCCCCCGGCACTATAGATTTAGCCCAGTACGGCAGTTCCAGCAAGTTTAGACCCCACAAAAATCCCAGAGTTCCATAAATGTGGCGGCCTATTTCAACAGCTCATGATCCGCAGGCAGCTGCTTGGTTATCCACACAATCAGGCGGTGTTTCATTCCGGGGCCATTTTCCTTATCTTCCGGCAGTGGGGTGATCAGCTTGTCTTTTACCAGCAGGCGATAGATGCACTCCACTTTGTCTTTGGGGGAGATACCCTGATCAAAATTCTTGTAGCCCCTGTTCACTGCGAACTGTGATCCTACCTGCAGTGCCAGTTTGAACAGTTGTGCTTCATTTTTGTGCTTTTTCATCGGCCGTATGCATTTCCTGGTTTGTGGCATGAAAACATATAGTGGTATTCCGCAATTTGTTGTATAACTCCTTTCATCAATAAAGTCGCCTCTTGATGTGGTGAACGCAGGGATATGCCAACAAAAAACCTGCTGCGGCAGATAGAACACAAACGTGACCAATTAAGACGATCGGAACAAAAGGTCGCGGAATATATATCCAAAAATCCTCAGGGGGTTGTACGCATAAGTATGGCCGAGCTTGCGGCCAGATGTGATGTAAGCGAACCCACTGTGGTGCGTTTTTGCAAAGCCATTGAGTGTTCCGGCTTTCAGGATTTCAAACTCCAGCTTGCCCAAACCCTCGCGTCAAAGAATGATTTCTCCCGCTTTGTCGTCTCAGATGGGGAGGATACGAGTACAATCACCCGAAAAGTCTTTGATGCCACCGTTCACAGCTTGCTGGAAGTACGCAACAGCATTAACCCGGACACGCTGGACAGAGCCATTCATATTCTCAGCAAAGCTCGCCGTATAGAGTTTTACGGGTTTGGTGCCTCTGGTAATGTGGCTAACGATGCTCAACACAAGTTCTTCCGTTTACAGGTGAATGCATCAGCCTATTCCGACCCTCACATGCAATCCATTTCAGCGGCCACTCTTGGAAAAGACGATGCCGTTCTCGCCATTTCCCAAACCGGCCGCACCCGGGAGTTGCTACATATGGTAACACTTGCTCGGGAACAGGGAGCACATGTGATAGCTCTATGTCCCGGAAACTCCCCTCTGGCTAACCATACAGAATTAAATATTGCCGTAGATGTGCCTGAGGATACTGACATATATACCCCATTAACCTCGCGTATTGTGCATCTGACTGTGATCGATATTCTGGCTATGGGGGTGGCACACACACGTGGCCCTGAACTTGCTAAACAGTTAGAGAATGTGAAGCAGAATCTGCGCACCTTGAGGGTTTCCTCCTAAGTACGCAGTGGTAGGGACGCCAGATCTGGTTGCACTGGCTTTACAGATAAGAAGAAAAAGGGGATTCATCATGGCCAATATCATGGCAGAACAGACCGATAAGTTTGACCTCACTCCAGGTCAGGAGACTGTTGCGGAACTTCCGGAAAAGGCTTCCCAACGCCAGTTACACATTCGTCGGGCGATTGAAGACCGCATGGAACAAAAACGGCTGGAGTCCATGTCAGAAGAAAGCTACTGGGACAATCTGTAAAGACGCCCTCAATTGAAAATCACAGGCGGTAACAGAAAATCTGGCTTCTCCAGACATCCGCCGCCTGTAAACACTTTTCAGGAGCCAACCCGGGTAGCGAGAAAGTATTACTGATAAGTGCACACCCTGGTGAGAGTTCCTGCAGCCGTGATGAGAGCCGTTTCATGGCGCCGGGGTAGAGGTAGCAGTAAATCAGCCCCGCACTCTGTAAATCGGTATGGTTAATATTACACAGCTGCACTTCCAGATTTGTCACCTTTCCGCAGACTCGCCACACCATCACACGCAACCAGCAAAACAGCCAGACTGGCAGAGAATTCTCCACAGCAATCACCTTGTTGGAGGGATAAGCTTTTGCCAGAGCCAGAGAGATGCCACCCCAGCCAGCCCCCAGCTCCAGAATGTCTCCGGTTACAGATTCCGGCAGAGCTGTCAGCAACTGCTTTTTTACGTAGCGGTTACTGGGAACCGGTCCGATACCG
>NZ_SMME01000754.1 GCF_009711465.1 Parendozoicomonas verongulae
TCATCTATGGATGGAGCCTTACAATTTTTTTACTATTTTTCCATTGAGTGAATGGCTTTTGAGGGAGGCACTTTGAACTCCGGTAGCAAAGTCAAAGTGCAATCATTTCTGGTTTAGCCGCAGCACTTCTTATACTTCTTGCCGCTACCACAGGGGCAAGGGTCGTTACGGCCTGGGGCTTTGACAGATTGAACGGGAAGCGTCGGATCAACAAAAAACCATGTATCACCTTCTTTCACAAAACGAGAACGTTCTCTATGCTCCTGAACCGCTTCTACCGGCGGCAGACGGAAGCGAGCGCTGAACTCCACTTCGCCGTGGTCGTCATTTTCTGTGCCGTTCACCGTGTCGAGGATGGACAGCCCAACCCACTGAGTGCGATCAGCCCAGTCCTGCATCTCGGCACGTTTTAAACCGGCCTGTTGTTTTGTCCATGTGATGCTGAAGAGGTAGTCAATCAGCCCATGGGACCAGGCGGTATAGCGCGAACGCATAAGCTGTTCGGCTGTTTGTGCTTTGGCTTCACCTTTGTGTAACGGTGCGCAGCAGGTGTCGTACATTTGTTGAGAGCCGCAGGGGCAGGAAGATGGTGTAGTCATGCCTGTAAGAATAACAGTTTTCGGAATGCAATTGTGGTATGAGGTATTGGCAGGTTATAGTGAATCGCGCAGGCTGATCAACATGAGTGTGAGTCAAGGAAAAAGTACGATACAAATATCAATAACAACAAAGCTTCTGGCAGGAAGTCGTAGCAGTAGGAGAGGCGTTATGAAGATTATGCTGACGGTTGCAAAACTAGTGACGGTTTTGTTTTGGGTTGCGGTTATCTCCACCGGTTTCATAGAGTGGGCAGCGCCTCTCGATAAGATAATTCCTGCCCTGGGAGGCCTGGTGTTTGTGGCACACCTTCTTGAAATAGTGATCTGGCAAGGGCGGATTCGCTCCCTCAGTCATCATGTTGCCTCCGACAATATCAAAACTCTTATCTTTGGTGCCTTCCATATGGCTACCCTTAGTCAGGCGCAGGAAGAAACCACTCAATCAGCGTCCTGAATACGCGCATATTTTACTACTGCACATTTATACAGTGGGGGTATACTCATACTTCCCTGTTTCACTTATACGGTTGCGATTTTTTCCATGTCCCAGGTGGCACCGGCTTTGCGCCAGACTATTCAGAAAGCCTACAGTCAATTCCTCGCTAAAAAGGAGTTGAAACCCCGCCTTGGGCAGAAAATCATGATTGCCGAGATTGCCAAAACCATCGGTGTGATTGATATGGATGACGATGGTAAGCGCACCTCTGAGCCAGCGGTCTGTGTGATCGAAGCGGGCACGGGCACCGGCAAAACCGTGGGTTACACACTGGCGGGTATTCCCCTTGCTCAGGCGGCTGATAAAACCCTTGTGATTGCCACCGCAACCGTCGCCCTGCAGGAACAGATTCTCAATAAAGACCTCCCCGATATCAGCCACCACAGCGGTTTGAAGTTCACCGTGGCACTGGCCAAGGGGCGCAGGCGTTATGTGTGTGTGCAAAAGCTGGATACATTACTGCAGAGCACACAGGCCAACTCCGCCACCATGACGCTGTTTGCGGAGGAAGGCTTCAATATTGATCTGGACGAAGAGTCCACCCAGTTCTACGAAACTATGGTCACCCGGCTGGCATCCGGCTCCTGGGATGGTGACCGGGACAGCTGGAAAGACACCATCGATGAGCAGGACTGGATGGCACTGACCTCTACCCATGCTCAATGCACAGGCCCTAAGTGTGCTCACTTTAATGGTTGCCCTTTTTACCGTGCCCGGGCATCGCTGGATAAAGTGGATGTGATTATTACCAACCACGATCTGGTGCTTTCCGATTTGATGCTGGGAGGCGGAGCTATTCTTCCTCCACCGAAAGACTGTTTATATATCTTTGATGAAGGCCATCATCTTCCAGACAAAGCTATCAGCCACTTTGCCCACGATACCCGGCTGAACGACACAGCTCGCTGGCTGGATCAATCCGCGAAGCTGCTGGGCAAGATTCTCGGCTCCCATGCTTTACCGGGAAAAATTGGTGAGTGGTTTGAGCAGCTGGAAGGCAAGTTTCAGGAGCTGAAGGACGAGCAGGCCATGATGCGGGAAGCCTTACTGGCTGTTGCTGATTTTCAGCATGCCGGAGAGTCAGAAACCGGCCGCACCATGGTTTACCGCTTGCCCGATGGCGTTGTCCCTGAACATATTCGGGAGATGGCAGGCAAGATGAAGGCGGGGTTCAGTGCCTCGTCTGACCTGGCGGATCGTATTGTGAGTGAACTCAAGAGTGCTCTGGATGGTGATGTGCCTGGTGTGGACACATTGCAGGCCGAACAGATTCTTCCGCCCATCGGTTCACTGCTGGCGCGCTTGCAGGGGAATCAGGAGCTCTGGCTCTCCTGGAGCAAGCCGGATACAGAAGGCCATCCACCGTCTGCCCGCTGGCTGGAGTTAACGGATTACAACGGCTCTCAGGATTTAATCGTGGCCAGCAGTTTGATTCTTGCCGGTGGCCTCTTGCGTGAAGTGCTCTGGAATCATGCCTGGGGTGCTGTTGTGACGTCAGCCACTCTTGCCGCCCTTGGCCGTTTTGATCGTTATCGGATTCGCTCTGGCGTGCCTTCTGAAAGCCGTTGTGAAAGTGTGCCCAGTCCGTTCCACCACCATGAAGCTGGCACGCTTGTTATTCCTTCTATGAGTTCCGATCCCAGCAGAGCCAGTGATCATACCGATGAGTTGATTGAAACCCTTCCGAAACTCATGGAGGTCGCACGGGGCACGCTGGTGCTGTTCTCCTCTCGCAGGCAGATGAAGGATGTGTTCTTTGGTCTGAGCCGTGAAGAACGTGAAAAAGTGATGATGCAGGATGATTACTCCAAGCAGGAGCTACTGCGCTTGCATCGTGAGCGGATTGATGAGGGCAAGGAGAGCACTATCTTTGGTTTGGCGAGTCTGGCGGAAGGTATCGACTTGCCCGGAGAGTATTGTGAGCATGTCGTAATTGCCAAGATTCCTTTTGCGGTGCCAGATGATCCTGTGGAGGCTTCTCTTGCTGAGTGGGTGGAAGCCCGGGGCGGTAATCCGTTTATGGAAATCTCTGTGCCGGATGCGGCCGTACGCCTGGTACAGGCCAGCGGGCGCCTGTTGCGTACGGAGCAAGACAAAGGACGTATCACGATCTTGGATCGTCGTCTTGTATCCCGGCGTTATGGTCAGGCGCTCCTGAACTCCTTACCGCCTTATAAGCGGGAGATTGCCTGAACCATTCTGTCATCAGGGATCAGGTTTTCAGTCATTGTTGTTTTCTGTGTACTGTCCGAAACTTTCCGGTTTGCGTCTGAGACTTTTGAGGGGGGAAGGGCATGTCGGTTCGGGGTACGTACAGCTTTACTGATGGGGAGTGCGAGGTGTCCGGCATGCGTGTTGGGCGTGTGGATGCTGGCATCAACACCACTTTTATTGTGTACCGTGTTGGCGATACGGTGATTGATTGTGGGCCACCCAACCAGTGGAATGAGGTTCAGCCATTTATTGAGCGGGAACCTGTTCGGCAGTTGCTGATCACCCATCACCACGAAGATCACAGCGGTAATGCTTCCCGTATTGCGGCTTTAACAGGAGTGACTCCTCTGGCACCGGAGCTGGCAAAGGCGAAGCTGGCATCCGGTTTTAAAGTTCCTCCTCTACAACGATTTATCTGGGGTTCTCCAATTCCTGTACAGACAGACTCCTACCCCTCCGATATTGCTCTTGCTGATGGCAGCCCTGTCATTCCCGTCCATGTGCCGGGACACGCGAAAGATTTAACCGTGTTTTTTCTCCCAAAACAGAAATGGCTGTTCAGTGGCGATCTCTATTTGTCCAAATCCCTGAAAATGTTCCGTAATGACGAGAACCTCAGTGAGCTGATTGACAGCATTCACAGGGTTCTGGCACTTGATTTTGAAGTGCTGTTTTGTCCCCATCGTGGCATTGTTGAAAATGGCAAAGCCGCTATGGAAGAGAAATTACAAAACCTGGTCTGGCTATGCAGTGAGTCCCAGCGGTTGGAGAGGAAAGGGCTGTCTCTCTCTGCGATTACCCGTAAAGTTCTTGGTCGGGAGGAGATGATTTCGTGGTTGACAGGTTACAACATCAGTCGCCGTAACCTGATTCGTGAAGCTTTGAAGGTCAAACTTTAGTCATCAATGATGGGGCTGGCTTCCAGCCATTCGTTAATGAGTTCTTTGGCCCTGTCTGCGTCAGCAATATCGGTATATAAACCGATCAGGTCGTGGGCAGGCAGCTCTCCCGTTGCTCCCTGCAGGAAGGTGCCGCTTATATGGCAGTGGATATGATGGCTGGTGAGCATGTCTTTCAGGCACTCAGCCTCCATGGCATCTTTCGGGCTATACACATTGATCATTGCATTAGCATCTGTTCGAGGTTTTCAGAAAGGATTTTAGCGCGACTTTGCTGGGCTTCAGTCAGAGACTTTGTAACGGTTTTCCTCAGGGTGAGAGCTTCATCTTTCACTGGCGATTCATCCCTGCTGGCCAGCGTCAGCCACACCCAGGCGCTGATCTGGTTGCTGTCTGTTCCTTCCCCGCGATGGTAGGCGCTGCCAACTCTGTAGCGGGCTTCTGCATCTCCGGCTCTTGCAGCTTCTACATAAAGGCTGAATGCGGTTTCCGGGTTTTTCTCAATGCCCTGGCCAGTGCGGTAAGCGTCTGCCAGTTTGCGGGTTGATGTGATGTCACCCTTATTGGATGCGGCCTTTAATGCAGAGACTTCTGCTGAAGGCTGATTCGGTGTGCTGACGGCCTGGGTGGGAATAACAAAGCCAATTCCGAGCGCGAGTACTGCGTATGAGAGTGCGGAACGTGTGGTGTACTTCATATTTCCCCTTGAATGCTTGAGGCTCGTTTATTGTTCTCTGCCGGGATTATAACCCCTGCATTGGTATCTGTTGTAGCTCCTGATTTGTACCCGGAGCCTTAACCATGTAACTTGAGCGCGTTATGGAAATGTTTTCGTTCTGTAACACAGGATACTCAAAGGCTACCGGCTGAAACAGAACTTGTACGCTGGTCGCCATATAATGCGCGCTGGCTAAAGTAGATACAGACCCCTTGCCTCTTATGCAATCCTTTGATGACATTCGCCCTTATAACGACCACGAGGTGGCGCCAGTTCTGGCACAGCTGGTGGGAAATCCCCATTTGCTGCGAGCGATCGGACACTTCTATTTCTCCAATGTGCCAGCCTGTGTGCGCAACTTTATGCAGCCATTGGTTAGCATGCGTGTGCGAAAAATGGTGGCAGGTATTAAGGATGTGTATGGACTGCAGCGAAGTATCGCTCCTTTTCTTGAGCAGATTATTGAAAAAACCTCCTGTGGTTTAACATGGTCGGGTCTGGAAAATCTTCCCCAGAATAAAGGCTGTTTGCTGTTGAGCAATCACCGTGACATCGTTATGGATCCGGCGTTGGTGAACTACGCTCTGTTCAATAACGGGCGGGATACGGCGCGCATTGCCATTGGTGACAACCTGTTGGGTCGCCCTTATGTGGCGGATCTGATGCGCCTGAACAAAAGCTTTATTGTCAAACGATCTGTAGCTGGTCGACGGGAGAAACTGCTGGCTCTACAAAAGCTCTCTGCCTATATCAGCCATTCCATTGAAGAGGGCAGTGACGTATGGATGGCTCACCGGGAGGGGCGAGCGAAAGACGGCGATGACCGTACTGATACTGCGATTCTTAAAATGCTTCACATGAGCTTTCGCAAGGATAAGCGCAGTTTTGGCGAGCTTCTTGAGTTCCTGAATATTATCCCTGTTTCCATTTCCTATGAGTACGACCCCTGTGCCGTTCACAAGGCGGTGGAGTTGCAGGCCCGTGAAGCTTATGGCGAGTACGATAAAGAGGAAGATGAAGATCTGAATAGCATTCTTACTGGTATTGAAGGTTTTAAAGGACGAATGCATGTGGCTTTTGGAAAACCTGTGAATCCAGCTTTGGAAACGCCTCAAGATGTCGCCAGCGCCATCGATCAGCAAATGCATGACCTCTATCGCCTATGGCCTTCCAACTGGCTGGCGAAGGAAATTCTTGAGAATTGTGCAGGGCAAGGGGATTGGCGCCAGCTGTTTTCTGCCAATGAACTGGCAGAGCATGAGTCCCGGTTTCAGCAGGCCCTGGAGAGCTGCCCGGAGGATGCACAGCAGTGGCTTTTGAAAATTTACGCTAACCCGGCTATTAACAGTTTGGCGGTGTGATGTATGTTCAAGTTTTGCTTTTTTGTTCCTGAAGAGAATCTTGAGGGTGTTAAGGAGGCTGTGTTTACTGCTGGTGCCGGTCGTATTGGCTCTTACGATAAGTGCTGCTGGCAGGTAAAAGGGGTTGGCCAGTTTCGCCCTCTCGAAGGCAGTAATCCCCACATTGGTCAAAGCCATCGGCAGGAACAGGTTGAAGAATTCAAGGTTGAGATGGTCTGTGCTGATGACGTAGTTGATGCCGTTATTGCGGCTCTTCACAAGGCTCACCCCTATGAAACGCCTGCTTTTGAAGTATGGCGATTGGATGAGCGCAGTTGTAATACCTGCTGTTAAAACGTAAGGGTTTCATCCCGCAGGGCGAACTGTTTCCGGTGTCTGTCCATAAAGTAAAATTCCAGTGTGCGGGCTACGGTTCTGAACGCCAGCTTATCCCAGGGAATATCCTTTTCATCGAACAGGTTCACTTCAAGGCTTTCCTGCCCGGGGGCAAACTCCGGCTTATCCAGTTCAGCGCGGTAAAACATATACACCTGGTTGATGCTGGGAATACTGATAACAGTGTACAACTCTTCACAGCGGGTGCGGGTGCAGGCTTCTTCCCAGGTTTCCCGGCGAGCCGCTTCTATTGTGGATTCACCGTTCTCCATAAAACCTGCGGGTAGTGTCCATAACCCATAGCGGGGTTCTATAGCTCGACGACACAGGAGAACCTGATCTCCAAGAACAGGAATGGTTCCAGCTATGATGTTCGGATTTTGGTAGTGAATGGTGTTACAGGCGGGGCAGACATGCCGCTCCCGATCATCCCCTTTTGGGATGGTGAGAGTCACTCGAGTGCCACATTCACTACAGAATTTCATCGATTATTGTTCTCCCTGTGATTGTCTCAGTGTGCCAGAATCCTGCCTCTTGGCAAGCGCTGGAACCATTGTTTTGCAGTGCTGTCGAAGGTTTTCATACTTTCCATTCTTGTTGTGAGCCACGACAGTGACGCCTTCAATAAAACTGCTTCGATTACCTGTTACTTTTTTTCTGTTTCTATTTCTCACACTGCTGATAGTGGGGGTGGAGGCTGTGCTGGGCGATACATCAATGTGCACTCATAGTTTTCGGGCTGTACCCCATGAAGGTGTCACCCTGAACAGTTCGATTGCCGGGAATGAGTTAAAGGTGGTCGATAATGGTGCATATCGCTCGCTACTTTATCGCAGTAAGGATGGCAGTGAGTTACTCAGCAGTCAGATCAGCCTTATGCACCCAGATATACCAACGACTTCTGATACTCGCGAGCTTCTGGCATCTTTCCTGCTTGCTCCAGTACAGAACCATGTGATGGTTGTGGGGGTGAGGAATATCGGGCTCCTCAAATTTTTGAGGAGCTTTTCTTCTGCTCAGTTTATTGAGGTGATCGAGCGTGACTCTTCTTTGATCTCAACTGCAGATGTTTACTTTGATCTACGCCCTGATGAGCGGCTAACGATTCAGCAGGATGACAATCTCGACTATCTGTTGAGTCGGTCTGTGGGAACGTATGATGTTATTTATGTGGATCAAATACCTTCTGAGGAACCGGGCATTCGGGATGTGGCGATGTTGGATTCTCTGTGTGGCAAGTTGAATGAAACGGGCGTTATGATGACTATCCTCCGTGGTAACAATATCAGCATTGCACGGAGTATTGATCAGGTGATTCAGGTATTTCCCCACGTGTTTGTGTGGGATAGCCCTGAAGGTGACAGTGTGGTTCTGGCGGCAGTGAAACACAGGCAACTTGTGAACCCGCTGGTATTTCGAGAGCGTGCCAGAAAGTTAGATTCGAGAGTGAATGCCGGGTTTTCCTTTGCTGGTTTTATTGATCCGATGGTGGCTGGAGAGTACCGGGTTACAGGCCTTTAATATAATTGAATCGCTCTGGCTGGTGGGTTGGAAGGTAGGTAGTATGTTAGTGAATTATAATAAGAAGAGGAATACGGAAGCACGTAACGTTATGCTGAAAAAAATACGACAACAGATTTCTGAACATACTCCTCGAAAGCTGACTCTGGATATGCCAGAAGCTGCGGTTCTTATTGCACTCACTCGCAGCGAAACAGAAGAACCAGAAATTATTTTTACCCGCCGTTCCAGGCGGCTAAATACCCATAGTGGCGAAGTGGCGTTTCCCGGTGGAAAACGTGACCCTGAAGATGATGATTTATCTCAAACTGCTTTGCGAGAATCCCATGAAGAGATTGGTTTAGCTTACGAGCAGGTTGACCTGATTGGCCCGGTTGGTGATGTAATCTCCCGTTTCGGTATCAAGGTGACACCTTATGTTGGTGTGGTGGATTCCGGGGTAGAGTTGGTGGCGAACCCTGATGAGCTGGATCGCATCTTCCGGGTTCCAGTCAGCTATTTTCTGGAGTCCGACACTTTGCGTACGGATGAACTCCATTATCAGCATATGACCTTCCATGTGCCGGCCTGGCAGTACGGCGAGTATCAAATCTGGGGACTGACGGCGATTATGCTGGTGGAATTTCTCAATGTGTCTCTGGGGGCGGGCATTCCGTTGAATGTACCCCATATTGAGGGAAGCGAAGTTAAGAAGGGGCTATGGTCCCGCCGGGCATGAGATAGGAACTTTTTGCCATAAACAGCGCCTAAAACCGCAATAATCTTCATTTTAAAGAGGTGTGTGTTGAAAGGAGGGTGCTGTGAAAAAACGTTATACCAATGGATGGTTTGTAGTTTTTATTTGGCTATTTTGGCTGCTGAATGCTCAGGCGGCTCTAGCTGACACAAATGAAAGTGTAGAAAAGGGCTATCTGATTCCCTACATCCATTTGTATCTTCAGAAGGAGCATAATCAACCGTTGGACGAGGTTGATATATCTGCTCTTGATTTGGATGGGCAGCAGCATTATGCGCTCTATAAGACATCATTCAGTAATACCCACCTGTTTGTAAAATTCTTCCAGAAGCCTGATCGAGAAGGTGATAGCACCGTTAGTTTTGAGTCAGAGAAGCGCTTGAAGAATGAGCTGGAAGTGAACTCCATTACTAATGAATCCATCATTTATTTCTATCATCAGGATTTGGTACCACACCCCCGTAAAAATATGGTCATGGCGGTTTATCCATTCCTGGTTGGTCAAAATCTGGAAATATGGCTTGATGAAAACAGCGCTCGCATTGTGGACCCGGAGTTTATCAGGGAAGCCTCTGAAGTTTTCCGTCTTCATGGGAAAATTATGGGAGAAGTGGCTAAGAAA
>NZ_SMME01000734.1 GCF_009711465.1 Parendozoicomonas verongulae
TACGCAAACGAACGGGAAGGAAGGGTAACAGCTATCAGGCGTTAGTGAGAACCAAAAAGAATGGTCGCTATTACAGCCTGACAAAGACCTTCTCAAAAAAGGTGCTGGCGGTTCAGTGGGCAAGGGATAAAGAGTACGACATAGAGCGTGGTCAGTATGCAGATCTGTCTGCAATAGAAGGGGTGACGGTCAGGGCCTGCATAGACCGGTACATAAAAGAGGTAAGCCCTATTAAGCCAATAGGGAAAAGCAAACTCGCAGTGCTCCGCAGGGTGCAGCGCTCCAGTATCGCTGATGAGCAGATCGGTACACTTGAAACCGGTGACATTGTGGCGTTCTGTGTGCAGAGAAAGTCGGTTGACGGGGCAGAGCCTGCCACTATCACACAGGATGTTATTTACCTGTCCGGGGTGGTGAAAATGGCTATGAGTGTCTGGGGGTTCCCGATAAAGAGTAACCCTGTCGAGGATGCGAAAGCCTTTCTTATACAGAAGCGCCTTATCGGTAAACCAAAGCAAAGAGAGCGCAGGCCAACAGCAGCAGAGCTTGAAGCCTTCAGGCAGGTTGTCGCAGCAAACAAAAGAATCCGGCTGCCAATGTGTGACCTTGTTGAGTTTGCCATTGCATCGGCTTTCCGGCTGGGTGAAATCTGCCGTATTACCTGGGAGGATCTGGACAGTGACAAAGGAACTATCCTGATCCGGGACAGAAAAGACCCTAATCAGAAAATCGGTAATAACCAGTGTGTTCCTTTATCCAGTGAGGCACTGGAAGTGATTGCAAGGCAGCCAAGGTTTGAAGAAAGGATTTTTCCTGTTGATGCGCGGAGTGTCTCCACTGTATTTACCAGGCAGTGCAAAAAAGCTGGTATCGAAGACCTGCACTTCCACGACCTGCGCCACGAAGGAACATCACGGCTGTTTGAAAGAGGGCTTGAGATTCAGCAGGTAGCCATGATTACCGGGCATAAGAGCTGGTCAATGTTGCAGCGTTATACGCACCTAAAGCCCGCTGATGTGGTAAGCAGGCTAAATGAAACATGATCTTATTAATATCGAAAGTACTTGGTAAATATTGCGTAAATTCAGATTGTTTGGGCGGGTGAAATTTTATAAAAATCATGCTCATTTTATATAGATTTATATAAATTTTCATAATTTTTCATGAATTTCAGTTGTTTGTGTTCGTTAAATGATTGCTGTTACTTTAGGTCTATAGCGACCGAAACGGAGTAAATACCATGCTGGGTGATTTGAAACTGTACGAACCCGAAGATGTAGCCAAGGAACTTGGGATTACAAAAGGAACACTCACTGTATGGCGTTCTATGGGCAAAGGGCCGAAGTTCGTTAAGGTTGGCCGTTTCCCTAAATACAGAGAGGCTGATGTGATCGAATGGCTTAATAGTCGGGTACGAGAAATAGCCTGAAGGCCACACCAGAGATACGTAACCCCATACCTGAAAAATACCTCCCGATGATGAATGCCGGTTACTGACACTGTTACCGGCAGGGGGATTGTTTTGCCTGCCGGAATGGAAGCAGTAATGAAAACTCATCATTTGCAATTTAAAAATACTGGCGCTAATGTAGGCGCCGTTACAGCAAAATCTGTAACCCGGATTACCACCCGGCTAATATCAAAGGAGCACAACCGCTCTAAGCGGTTTTTTTGTGCAACTCTTCAGCATCTCCAGTTTATGGCGGGGCTGATAGGGCCGTCTTCGGATGGGCCGGTTTCCTTTGATGCCGGTTGTGGTAACCCTGTCAGCCCTGCCACCAAATCAGATTTACCACTCTGGGTGGCAGGCTCCATAATCAAAGGAGCAATGAGCCATGCCAGCACGCATAGCACGCCTACCCATAGCCAAAATCCGCTCTCTGTCAGCGGAGGACATCATTACCATGAGCCGCACTGTGGAGAACCGTCACGTTCTCGCTGCCCTTCTGCGTGCCTGGGGGAATAAGTGATGCCAAACATAGAAGCATTCCCTGCCAACTGTAAAAGCGCCCTGAGTACTGCCCTGCGTGCGTATTCACGCCTGAAAGACAGTCCCCCTGCTGAGCTGCGCAAGCCTGCTTTTGAGGCTTTCATGGGTTCCACTGCGTTGATTGCCAGACGCACCGGGCACACAAGAGCCACGATCCGAAAGGAGGTCAAAGCCGTTTACCGGTCAGGGCGGTTTGTATTCCCCATCCGGAAGGAAGGAACAAAGGTTATCTACGCCACTGCCTCGCAGACCAGGGGAGAACGTTAATGGACAGCAAAACCAAAATAGAAGCCCTTGAAGATGCTTACTGTGCCTTGTGTGAATGTGTCTGCAATTACCGGGCAAAGGCAGATGACTGCCGAAAATCCGGCTATGTGAAAGCTGCAGCCGACTGGGAAAACATGGCTCTCGGAGCAAAGAACAGTTCTCAAATCATTGTCGATATGATGCGAGAGGTGCGCGCATGAGCCTTAGCAGACAACAGCATGAGGCGGTAAAGCTAGCAGCTAATGGTCAGTGGCCGTTTATCCTGCAATCTTTGGGAGGACTCACAGATCAGCAGGTTGATACCAGCACAAAAAGCAGTGGTGCACCGTGCCCGCTCTGTGGTGGAGAAAATCGCTACAGCTTCAAAGGTGAAGACCGTGGTGACTGGGCCTGTCGCAAATGCGGTAATGGTGGCGATGGTTTTGAGCTTCTGAATAGAGTTCATGGCTGGGACTTTAGCCAGTCGTCTTTGGAGGTTGCAAAGCTTCTGGGCATAGCCGGTGGATCGACTGCTGTTGACCTTGAAGCGCTACGCAAAGATCAGGCCGCCAGAGACAGGGCAAAAGAGGAAGAGAACGCAAAAAAACTCAGTCGGGCAATCAGGAAAGAACGTTCCATTTGGGATAGTGCTTATGAGATTGAAGACCACAGCTGGCCAGACTTTAAGAGGCTGTCTGAAGCAGCAAGAAAGGTTTGCAGGCAGTCAGGGCATAAACTGCTTATACCTGCCTTTTCCCACACAATGGAAAGGGTTACACACCAGTGGATCGGCGAGAAGGGAGCAGGGAAGTATGAGAAAAACTTTCATTATGGCATTCCATCGAAAGGGCTATTTGTTGAGTTTGGCGCTTCTGATTCCTCGCACATCATTATCAGTCAGTCATTCGCTGATACAGACGCAGCCTTTCAACTGGCAGGTGGTAGCTATAAAGCCATAAGTGCCTTTTGTGACTCACAGCTTCCTGCTGTTACTAAGTACGCTGCTGAATACTTCCCAGAGAGTCAGCTAATTATCTGTGCGGACAGTGATGAGCCAGGCATAGAGTGGGCAGAGAAAACAGCCAGTGAGGTTCCTGGGGTGTGGTTATCCTATCCCCCTTCCGGGAAGGATTGGTCTGAGTACATGCTTTCTGGTGGTACAGAGTCTCCACTTGATAGTTATGAGGTTAGAGAGAAGGAAAGCCATATCCAGAATAATGAAATGCCTGCGGTGACAGAGGCACCAAGTCTTCCTCATAAAGCAGATAGCGGAAGTGTGGCAAATAATAATCCTGAGCAAACAAGCACTTCCGTCAGTGAAGAATACAAGGAGCAAGTGCCGGAGTTAATCAATGGTCGCAACCTCTCCGAAGTTGAGTTGAAAAGGTTAAAGGCCATGAATAAAAAGTTTTGTCATACGGTTGTTGGCGGTCGCCATGTTATAGCCACCACAAAGTATTGCCCGATCACTGGGGAAGCAACAGCCTTTGAACCTATCGACCAGTTCAAGAACTATTTCCACCACAGGGCAAGCGTTGCCGATTTGAATGTGGGAACTGCCTGGATTAGATGGGCAGGTAAGAATCGCAGGTTGGGTGGCATTACTTTTCAGCCAAACCTTGAAAAGTGCCCAGAGGCAGTATTCAACTTGTGGCGTGGGTTTGCTGTAAGCCCGGCTCCAGATGGTGACTGCAAAGTGTATCTTGACCACCTTTTCAGGGTTATCTGTGGCAGTGACGAAAAGGCGTACAAGTACCTGATAGGCTGGCTGGCGCATATGGTGCAAAAGCCTGATGAAAAGCCAAGCGTTGCTGTGTTCATGCGCTCTGTAATGGGTGCAGGCAAAGACACTATGGTTAAGGCCATCTCCGGCATGCTTGGAATACACGCCACAACTCAAAATGGTGATGAGCAGATTACCGGGCGCTTTCAGGGGGCATTACAGGAAAAGCTGTTTGTATTCATCAACGAGGCAAGAGTCACTGATAGCCGAGCTATTGACCGGCTTAAGAGTTTGATTACAGAAAGCGAGGTGAGCCTTGAACTGAAAGGCAAAGACCCTGTGAGGATTCCAAACTACGCCAGGTTCATCTTTGCAAGTAATCATGACCACGTAATAAAGGCAGATCCGAAAGAGCGCAGGTATCTAATGCTTGAGCCAAAGCCTTTGTACTCTGTCGGTTCCAGGGAACACTTTGATTATTTCAGTGAGCTGCATAAATGGATTGATGAGGGTGGCGCAGGAAAACTCTTGGCCTTTCTGCAAGGTGTAGACCTTACAGGGTTTAATCCGCACTCGGCACCAGTAACAGCACTGTTAAATGAGCAGAAGCTGTATTCCATGAAGCCTGTTCACCAGTTTATTAGGGAGTGGCTGGCTAATTCTTCAGGCGTTGAGTGGAAAGAGCGTGTCCTTGCAAATGATTTAACCGAGAGATACAGGGCTTGGGTCGATTCAAACCTTGGCGAGAAGATTACAGACACCAGGGCTGGCAGGGCACTTGGCAGTGCAATGAAAGAGCTTGGTATCAAAAAGATTCGTTCTAATGGGATTAAGTACCCCCTGCCGGAGTTGGAGAGTATGAAAAGCCGTTTTTCTTCCCTTTACAAAACTCCAATGGAAGAAATGTTTTAAAGAAAACTATTCCAACCGTTCCAACTGTTCCAAAGTCTTTAGTGTCAAGGGCTGTAGAGTGGAACAGTTATGGAACAGTTTGTTGAACCGTTCCATTTTTCCACCGGCATGGTGGAACAGTTTAAAAGAGGTGGAACAGTTGCTTTTAAACTGTTCCACGCTGTAGCCCTAGAGCTGCAAGGGAATGGAACACTTGGAACAGATGGAAGGGTTTTTTATGTTCGTATCGTTTTGAGGCTGCAAGGCCGCCTTTTGTAAGTCGTTTGTAAGTAACCGGTAAGTAGTTATGAGCCAGATTCCAGTATCAAAGTTTTTCCCATACTCCGAGATCGACCAGGTGAACCCCAGTGCGAGAGTGATCGCCTTTTCTCCGGAAGGGGTGTTTTTAGAGCCAGAACCAAATGAAAAAGCAGATTCAAACACAAAGGTAGAGCATAGGCAGCAGGAGAGGCGTAGTTATGACATTTCGTGTTAAATGCAATGTTTGTGAATCAAAGGCCCGGATAGAACACAGCGACAGAATCAGCAACAGCGTTTCAAGGCATTATTGTTGCTGTACCAACCCTCTTTGTGGTCATACTTTTGTTATGAATCTTGAGTTTAGTAAGACGCTGTCACCTTCAGCCCTGCTTTTCACAAAAGAACATAGAGAAGTGATTCAGACACTTAATAAGCAGCAGCTTAAGGAGCACTTGAAAGGCGCTTACAGCTAAAACCTGAGATTACAGGTTTGTGCAAACCAAAAAGAACAGGAACAGCAGAGTGTACAAGGGCTGTAGCCAGATAAGCATGGATAGCAAAACCTGCACACCAAACTGAGAGCAAAATAAAAAACGGCTAAATCCCTTGCTACCAAAGGGATTTAGCCGTTTTTCTGTTTCTGCAAACCGCGCAAAGAGTTTGCACAAGTCTGCATTTTATTGCACACAGTGCAATGTGCCCATATCAGTCGCAAAGCCTTACACAGCAAGGGGAGAAGCCCATTGCACACCCTCATAATAGTTGCACAAAAACACACAAAAAGGCGGCAGGTGGGAGGGGAGTAGGAGTGTTTTTTTTCAGGTATTTTTATTTTTTTTCAACTACTGCTGCTTGTTATCCGATTTTCAAGTTTTCGGACTGAGTTTGATTGCTGGCCCCAGTGTATTTCCTGAATATGTAACCAGGACAACACAGCGAGCGATTAAACAGTGCTTACAGAAAAAGACGTTTACGCGGCCGCCTGGAAGCTATGGCTGCACGGTGAGTATCCAACGCCACCGAAGGTAAGAGAGATTACAGGGAAAGGTTCATTTACCACTATCTGTAAATTCTTGGGTAAATGGTTTGATTCAGAGATTAAGGACACCAGCAAGAACCCGCATTACACCTACATCAAGACAGCTGATGAAAGATCGGCAGAGCTTCATGCAGAGTGCGGGCGCCTGATGACTGAGAACCACCGGCTCAAATACCGGTTAAAGATCATGCGTGAAAAGCTTGGTTATGACCCACTGGAAGTTGACCCTTTAAACCCGGGATTCTGATATGTCCAAGACATTAACAAAATGCAGATTTGAGGGCGGCAAGTTTAAAGCTGTACCTGGGAAAACATTCACTTCTCAAGAGGTTCAAAGTATTGCTGATGGGTTTGCCGAAGCCTATGAGGGCAGACTCAAAGCCTTGCAGAGTGAAATTTATAAGACCACGAATCTTGCCAGCGAAGTACAGAAAAAGGTTGAGGAGTTTTCTCTAAAGGTTGACCAAATGAAGCACGGTCGGGAAATGTCATTCAATACAAATTTTGAAATTGACAACGCTGGTGCGCAACAAGATAAAGGATATTCTGGGTATTGATTATGAGTACTGTTTCATTTGCGACACATGAGGTTGAAAAGGCTGTAACAACCTTCAAATCGAAGTGTGCAGAAAACCACGGCTACAAATCAGAAAATATTTCCACAGGCTTTTCCGTTGAGCCAACCCGGGCGCAGAAGATCAACACCAAGGTTCAGGAAAAGAATGATTTTCTGGCAAAGATCAATATTCTTCCCGTCCGTGATCTTGTCGGGGAAAATATTCTGATCGGTGTTGCTGGACCATCATCCAGCCGAACAAACACCAGTGCAGGAAATAAGCGTGAACCAAAGGTATATCCTCAGCTAGAAGGCTTTACCTATGAGCTGCACAAGACGAATACAGACGTTTTGTTTACCTACGCACAAATTGACACCTGGCGTAAGTTCCCCGACTTTGTGGAACGTATGACTAACTCATCCCTTCACCGCATTGGTCTGGATCGTGTTATGTGTGGCTGGTATGGAGAAAGCGCAGCTAAAGACACAGATATCTCCACACACCCACAGCTACAGGACTTAAACAAAGGCTGGATGCAGTACATGCGTGACAAGCTGCCGGCAAACATCCTGAGTGAAGGCAAAACCGCCGGTGAGCTACGGATCGGTAAGAGTGGTGACTATGAAACCCTTGACCAGGCTGTTGCTGACCTTCTGACAACGATTGAAGATGCTGGCCTTGATACTACCGACCTTGTTGTACTTGTTGGCCGTGATCTGATGCAGCAGGAACGTGAGCGTGTGTATAACAACGCACTGACACCAGAGCAGAAGCAGGTTCACGAAAATGCACGGGTTACATTCGGTGGTGTGCCTGTTGAGAAGGCCCCAAGCCTCCCCCCTCGTTTCCTGGCTGTTACCCCGCTTAGTAACCTGTCTATTTACCACCAGGAAGATTCCTGGCGACGTAAGGTCGATGACCAGCCGGAATATGACCGCATGGTTGATTACACCAGCCGAAACGAAGGCTATGTCGTTGAAGATCCACGCCTGTTTGTGGCTGTAGAGTTTAAGAACGTGAAGTTGCCAGCGGCAGGTGATACCTGGGCTTGATTCTGGTTAGCGGTGCTGTCTTCCCTGATTTTCAGGTGCGCCGCTACGGTGACTCACATACTCACTGTTTTTTCAGTATGTGGTGATCGTTGTGTATATCCCTCGCACAACGGGCGGCTAGCATACCCGTATCACGTATGCTTTTTTTTGTGTCAGTGTGGCGAATTTGTGTCAAAATCGTCTATCGGCTGGCGGAATCGTTGACTTTCAAGGGCTTACAGCATTGTTGGTGTTATCCATCATGGGCGCTACAGAAAGTCTTCTA
>NZ_SMME01000750.1 GCF_009711465.1 Parendozoicomonas verongulae
CGAATTTAATGGGTTTCCTGACAGGCACTATATAAGCCCGAACTACTACCCGTCAAAAAAGAAAACGGGCAAGGTTGTGCCTACATGGAATTACTCCGTCGTTCATGTAAGAGGGCGTATTTACTTCCGGCATGAAGGCCGTTGGATTTTGCAGCTTCTCAATAATATTTCTAACACACACGAAGCACAGCAAACGACCCCATGGGTGGTTTCCGATGCGCCAGATGATTTTACTCACAAGTTAGTCAATGCGGTTATTGGTCTTGAAGTTGTGGTTGAAAGCATCATTGGTAATTTCAAACTGAGTCAAAATAAAGAAGGTGCGGATTACGCAGGTGTTGTTCAGGGGCTTTCAAATTCAGAACGGTGTACAGAGGTTGCTATTGCTGAACAAATGCAGAAGTTCCAAAGTAAAGGAACACTGTCTTAGCAAAGTTTTCTGTTAGTTTCAGGGAGGGCATGACCATTACAAGTGCTCCTTACCGATAGGGTAAATCTCAAACTCCTCACGCTTTTCTTCGGTCATTGTGTGCTCGTCGTCAGCTACACCTTCAAAAACTCATTAAGGGATGAGGGCTTGGGTTGAACTTCTCTGTCTTTACTCTGTCCTATAATATTATTTGGTATATGCTGGTACTTGATGGTGTACATAGGAGGCCTTCATGTCAAAAAACACCAGTGTTACATTAGGAGCGCACTTTGATAGCTTTATTGCCAGCCAGTTGGAGAACGGTCGGTATGGCTCTGCCAGTGAGGTGATTCGTGCTGGATTGCGATTGTTAGAAAATAGCGAAGCAAAGTTGAAAATGCTCCGCAATCTTCTTGAAGAAGGTGAGCAGAGTGGCGATGCAGACTACAGTTTGAGCGGCATAATTGAGGAACTGGATAATAACGACTGATGCCTGCCTTCGCTCTTACCCGAAAAGCCAAATCCGACCTTTTGGATATTGCTCGTTACACTCAGGAAACTTGGGGACGTGAGCAGCGAAACCAATACCTTGCGCAGCTCGATAAAACATTCCACCTACTGGCGGAAAAGCCTTCCATAGGCAAGGCTTGTGATGCTATTCGAGAAGGTTATCGAAAATTTCCTCTGGGCAGGCATATTATTTTTTACACGGCGACAGGTGGTCGGGTCCGAGTCATTCGTATCCTTCACAAAAGCATGGATATTAAAGTACGGCTGGACTCTTAGCAGCCAGAGGGCCGTTGGATAACATCTTCGCGGAGTACACGCCCCGGTCACAGGAATCACCGGCAATAATCAGCAGATCATTATCTTGAAGATCTATCTTTTCCAGAAGCTCTTTATAGAGATTGAAGTAACCGTGAATATCACTGGTTACCCAGACTTTTCGGTAGTCGCTGATAGGGAGTTTTTGGATATTTGCCACGAGAAACTCTCAAAATGATGAGATAAAAAACGGTGGAAACAAAGAGTTGTTTCCACCGTTAAAATTCTACCAAATTTAATAAGTCGGTTTAGTGACCAAAAGCAGGCAGGATGCCGAAGATGTCCAGGGTGGCAATCAGTACAGAGAATATGCCGAATGCCAGAATCAGGTACAAACGCACGCTGCCGCCAGGAACACGGTAACCTTCCGCACCATCTTTACGGCCTTTCATCGCCATCAGAACTGGGGTCAGGATGAAGGTGATGGTTACCATCAGGCCAGCGTAGCCAATTGCGGTAATGAAGCCGTTTGGCAGCAGAATGCCCAGAGCGGTTGGTGGCACAAAAGTCACGGCTGCGGTTTTGATACGGCCAGCGGTGCTGTCACCAAAGCCGAACATATCGTTAATGAACTCGAACAGGCTCAGAGCTACACCCAGGAAGGAACTCGCAATCGCCATGTTGGAGAACAGGGTAACCAGATTCGCAGCGTTGGAGCTCAAATCTGCACCGGCCAGAGCGTCCAGCAGTGTGCCGATGTTACCGCCAGCCGCGATGATACCGGGGAACCGGCCGCGATCCAGATTGCCGAAAATGGCGGCCTGCCAAATGACATAAATAGCCAGAGTGATCAGAGAGCCAAAGAGCAGGGCACTACGAACTTTTTTCTCATCTTTGTCATAGTACTTGGTCAGGCTGGGTACGGTGTTCTGCATGGCAAAACTCAGAGCGACAACGCTGAATGCGCCAAGGGAGTATTTCAGAACATCGGATGTTGGCAGGCTTGGAAACAGGCTCTGCACTTGAGCATGACTAACAAGGCCGTGGGCTGACATAGCGAAGCTGACAATCATACCACCCATCAGGGCGGTGGTGATGCGGTCAACAGCTTTGGTGCCCACCAGAACAATGGCAGACAATACCACAGAGAACAGCAGGCTGGCTGTACCCTGACTGATAGAAGCACTGGTGAAAGACTTCATGGTGCTGATGATGACAGAGCTGCCACCGGAGATATAAGCGTACAGAATGATATAAAGCAGAAAACCAATGCAGGCGGTGTTAATCAGTCGTCCGCCAGTACCAAGTGTTCCCTGAGCGATAGAGTCAAAGCTGGCGCCTTTTGGAAAACGCAGGTTGGCTTCCAATAGATAGAGGGCTGCACTGTACATACAGAACCAGGAAAACAGCATAAGCAGAATGGAGTAACCAAACCACATGCCGCTGGTTGCGACAGGGATGGAAAACATGCCTGCGCCAATAGCTGTACCTGCGACAATCATTGTGCCGCCGAGAATGCTTCTGCGTTTCTCAGGCTGGGCGACGTCTACCGTTGTTTCTAATGCTGTTTCAGTCATAATTTGGGTCTATTAACTTCTTTTCCTGCAGGCTTAATCTTTTCAAGTAGTTGGAACCTCGGGTGATCTTGGCAATGCTGACGCCTAAATCGGCTGCGACTGCTCTTTGAGAGCGGCTCCCTTCCAGTAATGCGCGCATAATGGCCAAACGTGAGGCAATGTCGCTTTGCTCTTCAGGGGTTAATAAAACTTCCAATACCTGATTGATGGATTCGGAATCAGGTTGGTTTTGAATCAGACCCAGTACCTCAGGCCACAATTCTTCAGACATTGATTCTGCACGCTCTCAGTTTGTACTGCCTCAACAGTACAATGGTGCGAATGCGGTGAATATTGCGGAAAGCCGTATTCTTGCCAAAAAAACGGCTTTTATTTCTTGTGGAGCGGGAATATTTTCTGGGTGAGGTTCCGCGTTTTGTAGCGGGAGGGTAACTACTCGAAACGTTGCTGATTTCACAAGCCTCGGAAATTCTCACTGTGTGACTGATTATGGCCTTTGGTGTGGGTGGTGGTCTGATCGCAACTGGCGCGCCAATCCCAGAGCTGGGTACTGTTGTTATGCATCCAAAAGGTCTGCCTATCTGGCCATTCCTGTTTATCACCATCGCCTGTGGTGCAATTTCCGGCTTCCATGCCACTCAATCCCCTCTGATGGCGCGCTGCCTGCACCCTGAAAACCATGGACGCAAAGTGTTCTATGGTTCCATGATTGCTGAAGGTCTGGTCGCTCTGATCTGGGCAGCGGCCGCTATGGCATTCTTCCCTAACGGTATTGCTGGCCTGAACGAAGTTCTGTCTCAGGGTGGCCCTGGGCTGGTGGTTAAGGAAATCTCTATTGGGCTAATGGGTACCGTTGGCGGTATGCTGGCCATCATTGGTGTTATTGCTTGCCCCATTACTTCTGGTGATACTGCTTTTCGTAGTGTGCGTCTGATTGTTGCAGATACCCTGAACATTTCTCAGAAGAGCAAGAAGAACCGTCTGCTTATCGCTCTGCCTATCTTTCTGATTGGCTACGCGCTGACTCTGGTGGACTTCTCCATCATCTGGCGCTACTTCGCCTTCGCTAATCAGGCGCTGGCCACTATCGTTCTATGGACTGCCGCCCAATATATGCGTGTGCAAGGCCGCAACTACATGTTTGTGGTTCTGCCTGCGATCTTTATGACTGGCGTTGTTACCACCTATATCACCATGGCGGGTGAGGGGCTGGGTCTGAGCTCGAGCGTTGGCTACCCTGTGGGCGTGATCTGCGCAGTTCTGGCTGCTGCAGCCTTCTTTATGAAAGGTAAAGGCAAGGCTCAGGCTCAAAACGCTTGATAGGGGCTTGTTGCTGATGTGTTGAGAAAGGAGCAGAGGGCTGCTCCTTTCTTATTTGGGGTGTTGTCGATAGGTTATGCTATGCCCTTCTAGCAGGCGGATATTTATCCATCGTCGCCATTCGCAAAGGGTGTGTTCAAGGCAAATCAGTGAAAGAGGTTTCAGATATTCATCTGGCCAACGTACTGGGCTACCTTCATCAACTGTCAGCTTATGATGCAGTTGGCACAATTGGCTGGCATAACTCTCTTTTTTTCTAGCTGCTATAGGTGAGTCATCCACTTTTAACTTGGTTAGCCAATCCAGAGCTAGTTTCGAACCTGGGCCAGTGAGTGGCACAGATTGTTTATCAATAACCCCTTCTGTTAACTCCGCAAGATCCATAATGGCCTGGCAAAAAATAAACGATAGCGTAAAGCTGCTGAGTGGTTTGCTGGGCTTACCTGCAGACACGACGTTTTCACCCAGGCGATCAAGTTGAAAGGTGTACTCCGTTCCCTTAATTGTGTGCTTACGCTCTGCTTTTTGAAAAAACCATTGTCGGATGGCTTGGGGAAAACAGCTATTGAGTTCTTTAACAGCCTGTTCAATAGAGAGTTTCTGGCCACTGCTTTTTGAATGGAGGTGTGCGTTGGCTACAACGGCAGGTAACCATTCAAAAATCACATCTTCCAGGGTTGCGCCATAGTTGCTGTATTGAGGGTTGATGACATAGGCACTGGTATACACCCTGCCATTGGGGCTTTGTTGAATCTGTTCCAGAGTGGCGCGCAAACTCGAACTGTTAGACAAAGATACAGAGCCAAGTTTATCCAGCACATTAGCATCTTTTAAAAAGCGTCCTAGAAGCACACGATAGAACAGATCGTTAAAGCTATTTTGAGAGAGACTCAGGGCTTGCTTTGGCAAACCCAGGCTATCCATAAAGCACTTGTGACTGGCAAAAAGCCCCCGGCTGACACGGTCATCTTCACGATGGATATTACAGAATTTTTTCTCTCTGATTGTCGTGTCTTGCAGCGCACTTATATCGCGCAAAAGAGGCAGCTGGTCAGGGTCATGAGTGGTTACACGGCGATACTCTCTTGCCATGGCAAACCAGACAACATGGCTTAAATAGCGATGCCCGAAGTCGGAAGGCTCGTAATTCTCTCGGTGCACCGCCTTCTCTAACTCTCCAGGGATGGCCGGGAGACGATGAAGACTTAACCGAAGAGTATCAAGAGAGTCAGTAGCCCTGACATTTTTTGGGTTATGCTTTCTTTTTTTTGAGGGCAGTTCTAAGGAAGGAGATCCTCCCTTTTCTTCCATATATCTTTCATGTTTCCGGAAGGGTAGTGCATAGGCTCCATCCATAGCTACCTCACATAAATAAAATCAGATAGTAGAATATGGTATGACCCCAATTTGTCCGGTGAGTTCAGAGTAGATCACTGCAAAACCTGCAGTTCACCAAATCCTCGTTGCGCAAATGCAAAGGCCAGCCGGGTTCCTGCAGGAGAGTCGCAGGTTAGAAAGGCTTGGAGTTCTGGCTGGTCTGGATTATTTGGTATGTGGTGATTGAGTAAACTGTATACTCTACGGGCAATGGCTTCACCGGAGTCTACCCAGGCTACAGTTGGCATACTCTTGCTCAGTTCACCCTTAACCAGTGGGAAGTGGGTGCAACCCAGAACAATCTGATCTGGCTGTTGAGATGCTTTAGCAAAAGGCTCGAGAATTTTATCGAATTCCCATTGTGCTACCGGCTCGCCTTGCAGCTTTCTTTCTGCAAGATGCACAAGACGAGTTGACCCCACCCGAATCACCTCGCAGTCACTTGCAAAGTCATCAATCAGGTTATCCGTGTAGGAGCGCTTGACTGTGCCAGGCGTGGCCAGCAGGCCAATACATTTATTTCTGGAGTGCAGCGCAGCTGTTTTAATGGCAGGAACGACACCCACAACCGGAATATTCAGCTCTTTGCGAACCCGTGTGAGCGCAACAGTACTGGCCGTGTTACAGGCGATAACCGCAAGGATTGGATCAAACTGTTGGCAGAGTACGCCCAGATAGTGACTCACTCGCTGAATCACATCATCTTCCGATCTTGGGCCGTATGGAAACCCTGCGTTATCGGCGCAGTAAATAACAGGCAGCCAGGGCATCATTCGGCTGATTTCCTCGAAAACCGTAAGACCACCCGCTCCGGAATCCATAATTATTATCGGGCGCACAGAAAGCTCATTCTACTCAATGAAGCAGGCCATTGTAGTACCTATTAAGGTCAATCCAATACGTGAACCTCACCGGCAAAGAGCCTGTTGTTATAAAATGGATGGTGTCAGATCAAAAAATGGTGATGTTTGTTTCTTTTTTGAACGCAATCGTTTGCTTTTTAATCGCTTCTCGGTTAATCCATTACTCCCTTAAACTGTAAGGCTTTCGACTTATGCCTTTGTTTTCATTCGATGGCAGTGTGCTGGGTGGTTTTGCCCCAGGCGCGCGCTCTCTTGTTGAAACCATGCTCTTCTCTCAGGCTGGTATGCTAACAGCCAGGCAGGCTGAAGAGCTGGCCTCCTGTTTATCTATTTCCACAGACAACCTCCCCGAAAAGCTTCTACCTGTCGCTGCGGCCTGTGCTGTTGTGCCTGTGTCCAACTTTCATGTGGGGGTAGTAATGCGCGGTGGCTCCGGTGCACTTTACCTTGGTGCAAATATGGAATTTGAGCAGTCTGTTCTGGGTATGTCTCTTCATGGTGAACAGTCTGCCACCAATAACGTCTGGCTCCATGGGGAAACCAGCGTGACCTCTCTCGTTGTGAATGCTGCACCTTGTGGCCACTGCCGCCAGTTCCTCCACGAGTTAAAATGCTCTGATACCCTGCAGGTGAAAATTGTTTCTGCGGATGGTCAGTATTACGACAACACTTTGAGTCAATATCTGCCAGAAGCCTTCGGCCCAGGTGATCTGGGTGTTGAAGGTGGCATTCTGGCAAGTAAATCCGTCAGCCTGGGCTGCGAAGCAGATGACGAGCTGGCACAACTGGCCCTCGACGCAGCCAATAAGAGCTATGCGCCATACACGGGTGGTTATGCCGGTGTGGTGCTGGAAGCATCTGATGGTACAACGGCTGTTGGCCGCTATGCGGAAAACGCAGCTTATAATCCAAGCCTCCCTCCTTTTACATCAGCAATGTCTCGCCTTCGGTTTATGACACTTGGCCGTGATGTAGAACTCAAGAGCATCACTCTGGTGGGTAAAGACACCTCTATTACCCACGCTACTCACATTGCCGCTCTGAAGCATCTTTACCCTGATACAGAGATACGAATTTTTCAGGCAGTCTGATCTTGAGGTGAACACAGGCTTGGGGCACAGTAGCGCCAATACGAAATAAAACAGGGGTAAGCTGTGGGTGATAAAACAGGTAGTCCTGGAAGCAAACATTATGATGTTGTTATTGCTGGGGCAGGTATGGTCGGGGCGGCAATAGGTTGTGCCCTTGGTCAGGCCGGATTGTCCGTTGCTCTTGTAGACCCTGTTGTTCCAGAACCCTTTGAAGCGGGAACCGTACCTGATATTCGTGTTTCTGCTCTTAGCCCAGCCAGTGTGGAGTTCCTGCAGAAGGTGGGGGCATGGAATACGATAAAGAGTATGCGTCTGTGCCCATATCGCAGAATGGCGGTATGGGAAAAACTTCAGGAGCCTCTTTCCCGCCAGCAAATCACATCCCGCTTTAATCAAACTCTGTTTGACTGCAAGGAAGTGGGAGCAGAGGAGTTGGGTTTCATCGTCGAAAACCGGCTGACCCAGCTTGGACTTCATAAAGTTATCGAGACCCTCGATACGGTCTCAATCATCTCTCCTGCTCAACCAACTTCTCTGAAAATTACGGAAGATGGCCCACGTCTCACTCTTAATAATGGGGAGGTAGTCAGCGGCAAGTTACTGGTAGGAGCGGATGGCGCGAACTCCTTTGTCCGCAAACAGGCAGGCATAGGCCTCTTCAGTGAAGATTACGAACAGCGTGCACTGGTTGCTACGGTGGAGATTCCCGCTGGTCCTTTGGATATTACCTGGCAGGCCTTCACCCCAACTGGGCCACTGGCGCTATTGCCTTTGCCATCTTCGGGAGGAAAGGGGTATGCCTCCTTGGTTTGGTATAACCATCCAGAGAATGTTGAGCATTTTATGAGTCTTTCCGATGAAGAGTTCCTCCATGAGGTACGCAAGCACTTCCCGGAAGAGTTACCTGAGCTTCTTAGCCTTGCAGAGCGCAGCTTCTTTCCACTCACCCGCAGGCATGCTTCTTCCTATATAAAGGAGGGAGTTGTGCTTGTAGGAGATGCTGCTCACACCATTAACCCTTTGGCGGGGCAGGGTGTAAACCTTGGCTTTCAGGATGCCACCTGTTTGGCCGAGGTTCTTTGCAAGGCGGCATCTGAAGATAAAAACCTTGGTTCAGTGTCTGTATTGGGGGAATACCAGAAACAGCGTCGCCCGGAAAACGCGCGTATGCAAAGGGTGATGGATATATTCTATCACGCCTTCAGTAACGAGCTGCTACCCCTGAAGGTGGCTCGAAATATCGGGCTGGCTATTGGTGGACGCTTCCCATTTGGACGCAAGGTAGTCATGCGCTATGCGATGGGGCTTGAAAAGTCTCTCCCCTGGCCTTTGGGGTAGAGGAAAGAGAGTAAAGAAATCCTGAGGCGTAAATAAACTAAATACGGTAGAAATGCTTATAGGGAATGCCTTGACCAAAAACGCCGCATCTCTATAATGCCGCCTCGTTGTCACCGACGACTCAGCCGAAATGCTTCTTTCTCATCACTGATGATTGAGCATTGACAGTTAAACGGAACGCTGTAGAATGCGCTCCTCGTTGTCACCGGCCAAGCCAGACGGCAACATTGCTAAGTGTCTCTTAATTGTTTGATTCCAATGGGATTAACGAAAACGAATCACTTGACACCGACCGCTTCCACGGTAAAATGGCGGCCTCGCTTGAACAGCTACTCAG
>NZ_SMME01000292.1 GCF_009711465.1 Parendozoicomonas verongulae
AGACAGGCGAATCGGGCGATCAGCTCTTGGATTAACAGCAATCGGAGTCTCTTAATGTCCTCCGTATGAGCTGTCCTTAATAACTGCCTCCACCAGCAAACCGCTTTCCATCTGCTCTTGACTGAACCTTGGCTTGATGAATGTCACACCCCTGAAGTCATAGCGGGAGAGATCAATGCCGGTAAAATCACTACCCTCTGGAAAGGTAAGCCCTTCCAGGCAAAGGGGATGAAAATCCCAAAGGAAGTTTTCAGTATTGGAAAGACATTTTATCATTTCCTCTTCGCCCATGGGCTCAAGTAGCTGCATAAGCTTTTTATCTTCGGAATTCTTCCCCCTTTTGCACTTTGCCGCACTCCATATCCTTGCCAACTGTTTTTGGGAGAAACCTTCACTCTTGAGATATGAAGCTGAGTACTTGGCCAACCCATTAATCTCATCAGCGAGGAAGGTGCAATCGAGTAACCCGATCTTATCAAGGTTTCTAAGTATCGAACCCGCCT
>NZ_SMME01000713.1 GCF_009711465.1 Parendozoicomonas verongulae
TCGCATAATGATGGCGAGTGGATTTTTTCGATTTTCAAGGAACAACGCCGGCATGGCACCGGCGTTGTAGTGTTACAACCGTATTGTCAGCGAGTACTGTTAGTTGGCAACAATGTTCACCAGCTTTCCAGGCACAACAATCACTTTACGGATGGTCTTGCCATCGGTGAACTTCTGCACGTTCTCGTCAGCTCTGGCCAGTTCTTCCATCTGATCTTTGGAGGCATCCGCAGGCACTTCCAGCTTGGCGCGCACCTTGCCATTTACCTGAACAACCAGAGTAATGGCGTCTTTCTTCAGCGCGTTGGCATCAACCTTCGGCCATGGTGCATTCACCACAGGCTCTGCGTGACCCAGCTGATTCCAGATGGTGTGACCGATGTGAGGAACGATAGGGGCCAGCAGCAGAGTAGTAGCTTCCAGCGCTTCGCGGATAACCGCCTTGCCCTGCTCGCTATCGTCCTTGAACTTGCCAATAGCGTTAGTCAGTTCCATGATCGCAGCAATTGCGGTATTGAAGGTCAGACGCTTATCGCAATCTTCGGAAACCTTGGCAATGGTTTCGTGGGTCTTGCGGCGCAAGGTCTTCTGGCCATCGTTCAGCGCGCCCACGTCCAGAGCGGTCACTTTGCCCGCTTCAACGTGGGTAGCCACCATTTTCCAGAAACGACGCAGGAAGCGGTTCGCACCTTCCACACCGGACTCAGACCATTCCAGAGTCTGTGTAGGTGGAGAAGCGAACATGGTGTACAAACGCACGGTATCGGCACCGTACTGGTCGATCAGGTCCTGAGGGTCGATACCGTTGTTCTTGGACTTGGACATTTTGCCCATGCCCTGATGTACGACAGGGGTATCGGAATCTTTCAGGAACCACTCTTCCTTATCATCAACAACACGCTTCTCAACATCACCCGGCGCAACGTAGTGTTTTACGCCTTTTTCATCGAGGGTGTAGTTGATGTCAGCCAGTACCATGCCCTGACACAGCAGCTTCTTGAACGGCTCGTCGCTGTCGACCAGGCCTGCATCACGGAGCAGTTTGTGGAAGAAGCGGGAGTAGAGCAGGTGCATAACCGCGTGCTCGATACCACCGATGTACTGATCCACAGGCAGCCAGTAGTTGGCGGCTTTCGGGTCAAGCATCTGGTCGTCGGACTGCGGTGAGCAGTAGCGCGCGTAGTACCAGCTGGACTCCATAAAGGTGTCGAAGGTATCGGTTTCCTGAGTGGCAGGTTGACCGTTGTGAGTCACCTTGCACCATTCTGTGTCGGCCTTGATGGGAGACTGAATGCCATCCAGTTCCACATCTTCCGGCAGACGCACGGGCAGGTCTTCCAGAGGTACGGTCACTTCAGTGCCGTCTTCCAGATAGCGGATGGGGATGGGAGCACCCCAGTAACGCTGGCGGGACACACCCCAGTCACGCAGACGGTAGTTTACCTGCTTCTCGCCTTTACCTTCGGCAATCAGCTTGTTGGCGATGGCGTCAAAGGCAGCCTTGAAGTCCAGACCGTCGAACTCACCGGAATTCACCAGAATGCCTTTCTCGGTGATCGCCGCTTCAGCCAGATCGCCTTCCGCTTCGATAACCTGCTTGATGGACAAGCCGTAAACTTTAGCGAACTCGTAGTCGCGCTGGTCGTGGGCAGGAACAGACATCACTGCGCCGGTACCGAAATCCATCAGTACAAAGTTAGCTGCGTAAACAGGTACTTCTTCACCGGTAATGGGGTGAACAGCCTTCACACCGGTATCAACCCCTTTTTTCTCCATCGTGGCCATATCAGCTTCGGAGGTGGTGTTGCTCTTGCACTCTTCAATGAACTTGGCAAGAGCCGGGTTGTTGGCGGCTGCCGCTTTGCTCAGAGGGTGCTCGGCGGCGACTGCGAGGTAGGTCACGCCCATCAGGGTGTCTGGGCGCGTGGTGTAGATGCGAATCTCTTCATCAGAGCCAGCAACCTGGAAACCCATCTCCACACCTTCGGAGCGACCAATCCAGTTGCGCTGCATGGCCTTCACCTGCTCTGGCCATTCGTCCAGCTGGTCGAGGTCGGCCAGCAGCTCGTCGGCATAGGCGGTGATTTTGATAAACCACTGGGCCAGCTGCTTGCGCTCTACGATGGTATCGCAGCGCCAGCACTTGCCGTCTTCAACCTGTTCGTTAGCCAGTACGGTCTGGTCGTTCGGACACCAGTTTACGGCGCTCTCTTTTTTGTAAACGAGGCCTTTTTCGTACAGCCTGGTGAAGAACCACTGTTCCCACTTGTAGTATTCAGGGGTGCAGGTGGCCAGTTCACGGTTCCAGTCGTAACCGAAGCCCAGCTTCTTCAGCTGGCCTTTCATGTAGTCGATGTTCTGGTAAGTCCACGGTGCCGGGGCGGTCTTGTTCTTGATGGCTGCGTTTTCCGCAGGCAGACCGAAAGCATCCCAGCCCATAGGCTGCATCACGTTTTTGCCTTGCATGCGCTGGTAGCGGGACACAACATCACCGATGGTGTAGTTGCGCACATGACCCATATGTAGCTTGCCGCTGGGGTAAGGGAACATGGACAGGCAGTAGTATTTCTCTTTGCCTTCCTGCTCGGTGACAGCAAAGCTGTCGTTCTCTGCCCAGTACTTCTGGGCCTCATCCTCAATTTTCTGAGGGTGGTAATGCTCTTCCATCATTGCTCAAGATGCCTTGAGGCCCTGCGGGTGAAGCGGGCCAGATGAGTTGCCGGTAAACCCTGTAGGATACAACAGGCTGTCTGGTCGTAGTAGCTCTTAAGCGCTCTGAATACCGCGAGCTTTCAGAATGGCCGATTTAAAATCGGCTTCCACATCCTTGGCGATACCGGGAATCATGGCATCCTGGGAGCTGTTGCGCATTTTCAGGTGATAAATCAGGGTGTCATCTGTCAGGCTCGCGATATCACCCGCAAAGCCCGCTTCCTCCGCCAGTTTTACCAATATTTCCATCAGATTCAGGTGGCTCTCTTTTGTCCAGACAGGCTGGAGAAGTTCAATCAGCTCGTTTACGCGGTGGGTGCTCATGGTGGCTCCTGCTCAGGCAACGTTAAAAATAAGTTGAGAAATACAACTCATCCTAGCGGTTAGATTCACTGACAAACATTGTGGATAGTGCGGGGGGCTGAAACTATGGAGCGAATGGCTGCTAAAATGTTCTGTGACAATTTGAAACAAAGACTATCTTCAATGCTGTTTACAATAGCCAGCATAACAACAGGTACTACAAGAAGCTGCCTATCTGGCATAACAAGTGCCATGGCAGTTATATAAGATGATAAGAGAATAACTGAATGCAGAAACCACCTCTGATTGCCGTGACCACACTGCTGTTCTCCCTGACGTTTCTGGCAGCGGTTACCCTTGTGCCTTGGTATGCTTTTACCCATGGCTTTGAGGTTATTGAGTGGGTAATGTTTGCTGTGGTGCTTATGTTCAACGGCACAGCAATTACTGCAGGCTACCATCGTCTCTGGTCCCATCGTGCCTATAAAGCCCACTGGAGTTTACGGCTGTGGTTTGCCCTTTGGGGAGCCATGGCGATTCAGAACAGTGTGCTGCACTGGGCTTCTGGTCATCGTCGTCATCATGCCAGTGTGGACCATTACGATGACGACCCTTACTCCGCCAAACGGGGCTTCTGGTTCTCACATATCGGATGGATGCTGCGCAATTATGATAAAAGGTCGGGAGATTTTTCCGGCATCAAGGATCTTCAGCAAGATGCTATCGTGATGTGGCAGCACAAGTATTACATCCCGCTGGTTCTTTTGATGAATATTGGTTTGCCGGTTTTTCTGGGTTACCTGAACGGGGATATTCTGGGTAGCTTCTTGCTGGTTGGTGTGCTTCGTCTGGTGATGTCTCACCACAGCACTTTCTTTATCAACTCACTGGCTCATATCTGGGGCCGTCGCCCTTACACCGACAGAAACACAGCCCGGGATAATGATGTTCTGGCGCTGTTCACCTGGGGGGAGGGTTATCACAACTTCCACCATATTTTTCAGAGTGATTACCGCAACGGGGTACGCTGGTGGCACTACGACCCCACAAAGTGGATGATCTGGAGTGCCTCCAAAATGCGTCTGGCCTCTGGCCTGAGAAGAGTAAGTGACTTCCGTATTCAGAAAGCCAGACTGGATATGGAATTCAAGCGGGCAGTCCAGACGCTGACCTGCAAGAAAGCACTGGCGCAACTGGAAGAACAATATGAATCCCTGCTGAGTGCACTCAAGGAGTGGTCAGCCCTTCACCAGCAAAAACTGGAAGCAAAAGCCGAAGAGTTGAAACAGCAGTGGGAACATTCCGATGCCCATGTTCGTTACATTGAACTGAAGAAGAGTATTCAGGAGCAGCAGGCTCGCTGGCAGCTTATTCGCAATGGGCACCCGGTTTAGGAGGTGTTGGTAATCAAATCCTGAAAAACGCTTTCGCGGTTGCAGTGGTTTCCGCTGCAACCTGCTCAAAACTCTTTCCTGTTTGTTCAGCAATCGTATTCACCACTTCCACAAGAAAGGCTGGCTCGTTGCGTCGGCTCTTGGGTTTTGGTTTGAGAGTGCGTGGTAGCAGGTAGGGGCAGTCGGTTTCTAGCATTAGCCGATTCGCAGGAATATCTTTCAACAGCGGGTGCAGGTGAAAACCTCTGCGCTCGTCACAGACCCACCCGGTGATACCGATATGTAAATCCAGATCAAGATAGCGATAAAGACTTTCTTTATTGGCGGTGAAACAGTGCACAACCAGATCGCTCATATCATCCCGGTAAGCTTTCACAATATCTGCAAAGTGTTTTGACGCATCGCGCTCATGACAGAAAAGAGGTAAGCCTTTGTCGATTGCCAGCTCAATCTGTTTTTCAAAAACCTGCTCCTGAACCGGGCGCGGAGAAAAGTCCCGGTTAAAGTCCAGACCGGCCTCCCCTACTGCTACCACTTTGTCTGATTCGTACATATCCACCAGCTCAGTAAAGTGCTGCTCAGTAGCATCCTTCGCATAGTGGGGGTGAATGCCTGCCGTGGTGAAACAATGATCAGGATACTGTTCGGCAAGCTTCAGGGTGTGCTGAGATTCTTCCAGAGTTGTTCCCGTCAGAATCATGGTTGTGATGCCAGTTTCCAGAGCCCGTTCTACTACATCATCCCTGTCTTTATCAAAGGCTTTATCACCAAGATTTACACCAATATCAACCAGCGCTGGCTTCATGGAAAACTGTCCACATACAAGTTATTAACAGCCAAAGAATAACGGTTTGAGAGGATCTTTTACAGGATGTATTAGCAGGAATGTTAAGTTGTGGATAAGTCTAGGTAGCCTCTAACACTGCTACCAGAGTAAGCATCCACTTACTTATCTGCAAAGTAGCTGACATACTGCCCATAACCTTCTTCTTCCAGTTTATCCACAGGAATAAAGCGCATGGCAGCGGAGTTCATACAATACCGCAAACCCGTTGGCTGGGGGCCATCTGTGAATACATGGCCAAGATGTGAGTCTGCATGTTTCGAACGAACTTCCACCCGCTTCATAAAGAAGGTGTTATCTTCCCGTTCAACGATATTGGCCGACTCCAGAGGGCGGGTAAAACTTGGCCAGCCCGTGCCGGATTTGTATTTATCCAGAGAGCTGAACAGCGGTTCGCCAGATACAATATCCACATAGATGCCCGCTTCTTTGTTATCCCAATATGTGTTGGAGAATGGCCGCTCTGTGCCTTCTTCCTGAGTGACTTTGTACTGAAGAGGTGTCAGTTTTTCTTTCAGTTCAGCCTGTGTATAACCAGACGGATGCTGTGTGCCTGCAGTGCTTTTCTCAAGTGGCGCACTGATAACAAAGCTGGACAACAGAGCTATGGTGGATGCTGCGACAGCGGCGGTGAACAGTTTTTTCATCACTCACTCCTGAATCTGTTTTTGCCTGTATTGCCCTTCTATACGCGCCGACTTTTCACATGGATTCAGGCAATCAACCCCGCTTTATATACGTACAAAAGCTATTGACCATAGTTCGCAGGCAAACCAAAATCCCAGCCATGGAAAAGAAATTATACTTTTTGCTTAATCAAGCCCAGCAGAAGCTTTATAAGGAAATGGACCGTGAGACCCTCGCTGAACTCGGCGTAACGTCGGCCCAGGCTGCAGCTCTGTATCATTTACAACAACGGAACGGATGCCTTCAGGCAGAACTGGGCAAGGCACTGGGTTTGGGGAAAGCTGCCACCAGCGGCATGGCGACCCGGCTGGAAAAACTGGGGCTGATAAAACGCACACCATCACCAGTGGATGGCCGCGGGCAACGACTGCTTCTTACTGTTGACGGGCTACAGGTTCTCGTGAAGGCACGCCCCCTGTTAAATCATATGAACAAAGCTCTTGAAGGCGGCTTTAAAGAGAAAGAGCTGGAAGTGGTACGGCGCTACTTGAACTCTATTATTGAGCGTCTGGGATAAATCCTACGTGCAGTCAATCGGGTGAAAGCCCGATTATTTCTAAAATAATGGTTCGCTATAGAACCAGTTTTAAGACAACTTCCCATGCTATTTCAATATGCAGCACTGCGGATACCACTAGGGTCTGTTGAGGTTTTATGATCGA
>NZ_SMME01000473.1 GCF_009711465.1 Parendozoicomonas verongulae
GTATATGCAAAGCATTAGCATCCATTATCGGCCGTTTATAGCGTCGGACAAAATCTCCAATCACAGGCGCTGTTGCATGTTGAGCAAGATCGTGGAGTATGGTTCTACGGTATAGATCCCTTTGCTGTAAAAGTTCGGATGTTATTGCCAGGTCAGGTTGCTGCAGCAAGTCCAGCAGAGAATCTTCTGTACCAAACCGGAACATAAACCGCAGAACACTCAGAGCGTCATCAGCGGGTGGTGAAGCCACTTCAAAACCATTGTATATCTGACAATTGTTCTCAGTATGTCTATCCAGCATACGGCAACGAGCATTGTAGTTACCGGCTCCGGGTCTGAATTGCTGACATTGCCCACACGTTACCCTATGACTTTCTGAATGAGCAGTTATCTCTTCTATAGGAATACCATCTTGTTGGCAATCTTTGCAGAATAGACTCAACTGGGATTCTGATACCGGGATATAGATCATACCCAATACATCCTGCCTGCTGATGCGATATTCCGTCTGGTGCATTCTGATGTAGTAATCAATGGGAGCATCCGGTAATGTTTCTATGCCTGTCTCAGTGTCCTCTCTGTCAGAGCCAAGATCGGGATACAGCCGGTCGGGTTGTCCTTGTGGGGCAGAATTATATTGCCCTCCTGAAGAAGTGCCTGATCGGCTTTGTTCACTACTGGCTGAGACGGATGTTTGTGGGAGTTTGCTCAGGATTCCGCCCAACCGAAGGATTCCGGGAGGCTCTTGTTCTTCACTGAGGCTAAGAGGTAATCTTTTGTTGATAAAATGCCCTCTCGTACCCCTTTGTTGGTAAGAACCGGAAACTGTCAGCAGGTTAGAATCGGTACCTCTTATTGTTACGAAATTGATGCTGTTTTGGTTATGGCAAATCAGAGGATGGTCTGTATTAATGTTGAGACGTGAAAGGAGAGAGGGTAACTGAACGGTATGAACTACAGAGCTGGTGAATTGGGAGTCATGATGCCCCGCAG